>CAZYVR010000091.1:0-16802 GCA_964651145.1 uncultured Victivallales bacterium
AACGCCCCAAACTGGAGTGGACAGCATTCTGGCCACATACGGCTTGCTGGGGCTTTTATTCGCCTGTTTTCGAGTTGTCGCCGCTTTTGTTTCCGGCGTTCTTTGCGGCATTTTTGTGGATATTTTTGACAACGGAGCCGCCAAAGCTGTCGATAAAATCGAAGAGTCGCCCGACACGTGCTGCTCCGGTCCCCAAAAGAAGCATTTTATTGTCCGCATATTTCGTCATGGTTTTATAACTCTGCCCAAAGACATTGCCGTGGCCTTGTTTGTCGGCCTGATTCTTTCCGGCATTATAAGCGCTATTGTCCCGGCTAATTATTTTGCTGGCCATTTTGGGCACGGCTTTGTTTCCATGCTTGTCATGATGGCTGTAGGCATTCCTTTTTATGTTTGCTCCACTGCCTCTATCCCGATAGCGCTCGCTTTTATGCAGGCTGGACTTTCGCCGGGCACGGCTCTGGTTTTTCTTATTACAGGCCCCGCCTCAAATGTGGCGAGCCTGGCGACAATGTGGAAGATTCTTGGAAAAAAAACTGTGATAATTTATCTTGTGACCCTTTGTGTCTGCGCGCTTGCGGCGGGCGCCCTGTTGAATTTTTTAGACGCGGGAAACCATCTGTTAAAGCACATCCACAAGCATGAAATGTCTCAAAGTTGGTTAGGGGTAGCTTCAGCTGTTGCTTTGTTGCTTGTTCTTGGCAACGCCATTATTCTGTCTATAATGGAGAAACGCAAAAAAACTGACAGTGCGAATGCCACAAGCGATAATGTCCTGACATTGAAAGTGAGCGGCATGACCTGCGCGCATTGCGCAGAGAGCGTTGTTTTCTCTCTGGAGGCTCTTGATGGCGCGGAAAAGGCTGAAGTTTTCCTGAAAGACGGCGTGGCCTTGATTTACGGAAAAGTTGACCTGACAAAAGCCATAGAAGCCATAAAGCAGCTCGGCTTCAGAGCTACCAAAGAGTAGCAAGGCGTAAATATTTTAAGTTAGTCTTATTTTATTTTTGCAGGACTTGCGCTTGATGAGCTCTGGCAGGAGTTTTATTGTTTCAGGGCGGCTGTCCAGATTTCCCCGCATTTTGTCGGCAAGCTTCACCAGCATTTTTCCAGTCTCTTTTCTTGGCAGCCTAGCTGTTGTCAGAGGCGGATTTGTGGGATAGAGCTCGGATATGTCGTCGATGCCGGTTATGGAAATATCCTCGGGAACTCTAAGCCCAATTTTTCGCGCGGCGTTTATAACTCCTATTGCCCGAAGGTCGCTGAAGCAGGCAATTGCGGTGATTTCGGGAAACCCTTCCAGCAGTGTGCGCGCCGCTTTTTCAGCTTCGTCTATAGAGCCAGATACTCCAAGCATGTCGAACTTTTTTAATCCTTTCAAGCCGGAAGTTTTCAAGGCCCGAACGTGCCCTTTGTATCGCCTGGAGCTTTTGCCTCCTCCGAAAAATGCAATATTCCTGTGTCCCAAAGATATTATATATTCAGCGATCCTGTGGGAGCCTTCTTCCAGATCAACCCACACCTGATTGATCTTTCTGTTTATTTTATTGTGCCATGTGTACACCGAATATGGGATTTTGCGATTTATGCAGAGTTGGATCAGTGGTTCGTACTGCTGGTACTGCGAAAAGACAAAAGTTGAATCGGTAGAGTCGACGATGTCTGCAAAATAATTTATGTCAACATCGCCGGGCGCAAGCGGCATTATGTTCATCTTGTATCCGCGTAAAAACGCTTCCGAGGTAACTCCTTCCATAATGTCTTTGGAGACGAACCAGTCAGTGGGGTTGGCGGTCGGGCTGAATATGTCAGAGTCGGAGATGATGTAATAAAGCATTTTTCTTTTTGACTTTTGCGCTGGACTTGAGTCGGCGCATTTGCCTGACGCCACAAAGATTCCTTTTCCTGAAACGCTATACAGAAGCCCTTCTGAAAAAAGTGGCTCAAGCGCCCTGGACACAGTGGCTTGGCTGACTTCCCAGGCATCCATTATCTTTCTGACTGTGAGAAATTTGCCATTGGCAAAATCGCCGTTTTTAAGCTCGTTGCGAAGCTGCATGGTCAAGCTGGCATGCTTTGTTTGATTTTCTATTTTTCTTTTTTTCATCTTTTTTTCATCCACAGTCTTGATTATTGCATCGCGTATCGATACAATATAAAAAGATAGCATCGTGTATAAAAAAAGCAAATTTTACATTTTATTTAAGGAAGAAAAAAATGGAGACAGAATTCAACACCAGGCTTTTAAGTTCGTTAAGCAAGGTTTTTGGCAAGAGAGAATTGAAGGACGAGGCGCATTGCGCCGGGACAGCCCTGCAGGGAGAAATTTATTCTTTTCAACTGGCGTATTATTCGAATAAGATTTTAAAAAAAATATCAGTTGAAGTTGATTCTGACTTGAAGGACAATATAAAACTTAGAGAAGCCGCTTTGGCTCCATCTGATTTGCCGTGTTATAATTTTGACGACAATTATCTTTCTGAAAGCGCTGGGCTTTTTCCAGATCCGCTTTGCGAGCTGAGCGGGAACAGCGTAAAAGCCATGCCTTTTCAATGGCGCAGCTTGTGGGTGACTGTTGCCGTTCCAAGCCAATGCCTCGCTGGCAGGCATGGCATCAAAATAAGCTTGAAATCAAGCGAGCTGGAGCCCGATTGCTGCATTGAGGCGTCAGAGACTTTCAGCCTTGATATTCTGCCAGTAGAGATGCCGCGCCAGAAGCTTATTCATACTGAATGGTTCCACACTGATTGCATTGCCACGCATTACAATGTGGAAGTCTGGAGCGAAAAGCATTGGGAACTGGTGGAGAAATATGTTAAAAACGCAGTTGATCATGGAATAAACATGATTCTCACTCCAGTCTTTACGCCTCCTCTCGACACTCAGGTCGGCGGCGAAAGGCCCACTGTCCAGCTTGTGGACGTCTTGAAAAAAGGGAACTCTTATAGTTTTGGTTTTTCCAGGCTTAAGCGCTGGATTGAAATGTTGAAGCGCTGCGGGGCTGAGTATTTTGAAATATCACACCTTTTCACGCAATGGGGCGCTAACCATGCTCCTAAGATTATCGCTGAAGTCGATGGCGTCATGAAGCAGATATTCGGCTGGGACACTGACGCGCATGGAGAAGAATATAAACTGTTCCTTTCAAAGTTCCTGCCGGAATTGACAGCTTGCCTTGAGGACGCTAATATTTCGGAGAAATCTATTTTTCATGTTTCCGATGAGCCCGCCAAAGACCATATGGAGTCATACAGGCGCGCTGTTGAGACTATTTCGCCATATTTGGAAGGATATACGGTAATTGACGCCCTTTCCAAGGTGGAGTTCTATGACAGTGGTCTGGTCAAAAAGCCAGTTCCGGCAAATAATCATATTGAGCCTTTTATGGATAGAAACATTGAAGGGCTTTGGACTTATTATTGCTGCAGTCAGTGGGACAAAGTCCCAAACAGATTTTTTGCGATGCCTTCGGCTCGGAACCGCATAATGGGCGCGTTGCTGTATAAGTATGATCTGAGCGGTTTTTTGCATTGGGGATTTAATTTCTGGTATTCTCAATACTCTATAAACAAAATAGATCCGTTTAAAGTGACGGATGCGGACAAAGCTTTTCCTTCCGGAGATGCGTTTCTTGTGTATCCCGGCGAGGACGGCCCCGTTGATTCCATTCGCCATGAGGTTATGCGCGAGGCTCTTCAGGATTTGCGCGCGCTGCGTCTCCTTGAAGAAAAAATCGGGCGCGACAAAGTTTGCGCCATTCTGGAGAAAGGCTTGGGGTATGAACTGAAAATGGATAAATACCCGCAGGACGCAGAGTGGCTGCTCAACATGCGCGAAAATATAAATTTCGCATTAAAGAATTAACGAAAGAACTTTGAAAGCTTTTGAATTTTTCGGGGCATGGAATACATTTATATTCTCAAATAAATGAGGATGGAGTAAATATGAAGCCTGGAGATTCATTTGAATGTCCGCATTGCGGACAGAGTTCTTTTCTTAAAAAAGAATCAGTAATGGACGGGTGGACAAAAAAGGGCGAGATCCTTGCTTGCGCTGCCTGTTCCGTTAAAATAGCTGATTTGGAATTGGAAAAAGATTTTTTGTCGCAGAAAACAGAGAACTCTGTTTCAGTCCTTGCTGATTTGCTTGGAGCCGAAGAAGTTGTGAAACCTGAGCTAAGCGCGGCTGAAGATGAAAAACATTTTTGCCGTGACTGCGGTCATTTTATTTCGCATCCTTTTATGGACAGATGCTCTCTTCATGAAAAAGATGTGAACCCGATGGATGACTGCCAGGATTTCTTTAATAAAGCCAAATAATTAAACGGCTCCGCCAAAAGCCCTGAAAAATAAAAAAGCCGACGGAGTCGGAATAAAAACCGGACTTTGTCCGGTTTTTTATGCGATTGCATCGAGCAGTTTTTTTTAAAAAAAACTCAGAAAAAAAAGCTGTCGCCTTACGTTTCGCTGACCTTTGATTTTAAATAAAATAGTTTTAAATTGACAAAACGCGTAACAAGAGATATTATTAACACCTTCTAAACAAGAATCAACAAGGGGAAAGAAAATGAAAAAACTATTAATCGCAACACTCGCCGTCGCAGTAATCGCAGGATGTGGAAAAGAAGAAGCCAAACCAGCCCAGCCAGAAGCAGCTCTGCCGAAGGTAGAAGTTCCAGCAGTCCCAGCAATTCCGGACGCCCTCAAAAAGGACGCATCTGCAACAGTCGAAAAAGTCAAAGTTGACTTGAATGCAGAAAAGGCTAAAGCAACGAAGTAAAAAAAGCGCTTGCTGCCTTGAATAAGCAAAAGCCCAGAGAAGAAGGCTTTGCTATTGAGGGTGGCCATAAAAGAAGCGGCAATGAAGTAATATTCCTGCCCCGGTCAGCTATGTGTTGGCCGGGGCATTTTTGTGACTATATATTCCCAAATTAAAAGAAATGCGGGAGATTATGCTTTGCAATTAAAATCCTTCTCTAGCTCCTCAAAGTCGAATATTGTAAATAAAGACTTGCAGTGAATTATTGCAAGCAGGGAAGGCGTTGAAGGCAATAAAAGTGAGCATTTCTTTATTAAGCCATGCCACATTTGCCTGAAGGTCAAAAAGTGGTTACCCGACAAGGACTCGAACCTTGACCAAATGAACCAGAATCACTCGTGCTACCAATTACACCATCGGGCATTATAAATGCAAAGTAAAAACAGAATTTAATTCATAGTGGCGATATGTCAAGATGATTTGCTCTTTTTTTGCGCTTTAGATGGAGTTTTAAGGAAACTTCTATGAAATTTCTAGCAAAAAGCGGAAAATGCGTTAATTTTGAAGAAGTGAAATAGGAAAACAATAAACTGAGGAATACACGCGATATGAACTGGAGCCAGTATGCGCCCACGCGTCGGAAGCTTGGCACAATTTATACACTTTCGCCTGCGCAGCGCGTGGGAAAATGGTTTATAGGAAACTTGTCGAAGGTTCTTTTTACGCTTGTCATATGGATTTTATGGTTTGGCGTATTTTTTGTTCTGCTTGGCGTTATAAACTTTGTGGGTTCCCGGGTTGCGGGGATATGGGAGCGCGATGTTCCTGTTATAGAATTCTTTAAAAAGCCCTACAGCATCGCCGTCTATGTTTTGGGAATGATATTTATTGCATTCTATGTCTTCAGGGACAAAGCTTCCAAGAGATGAAGCGTTAAGGAGTTAGGCGTCTGTTGCGTTTTTTGAACTCGCTTGGCGAGATGCCTGTTATTTTTTTGAATGTTTTTGAGAGGTGAAAGCCATCTGTGAAGCCGAGCTCTGACGCTATGGCTTCAAGCTTTGTTTCTGTGCCGCGCAGGATGGCTTGCGCGTTTTCGATGCGCTTGCGGTTTATATAGAGCGCGGGCGATATGCCGAACACTTTAGCGAAGAGGGTCGAGAAATAGGCTCTTTCAAGCGACACTTTTTTTGCCAGAGCGCTCACTGAAATCTTTTCGCCAAGATGCCTTTCTATATGCTTCAACGCCGGTTGGAACCTTAATATTTGCGCTTGCTTTTCGGCGTTGACTTTTGATCCTGATTTTTTGATGAATGGAGCCAGCATCTGCAAGAGCAGGCCGTTGGAAAGCAATTGCGCGTCAGGGCTGTCTTCGTTAAATATTGTTATCAGATTGCTTATTATTATTCGCATATGCTCTGTATTTTTTGGCGCAATTTGAAAAGAGAAATTCAGGTATTCAAACAGGTTCAGCGCCGACAGAACCTCTGCTGAGAAATGCGCCCACCATATTTCAACTTTGTTGTCGCAGCCGTAGGATAGGCCGGAGAGCGGAGGAATCAGACAAATGCGCCCTGGCATTAATTTGAACTCCTGGTCGTGGTGTCGAAGAAAGCCCGCGCCTGACTCCACATAGTATATTTTTGCAAACGGGCTGTTGTCCAGTTTGCAATTCCAGGCAGCGTCAAGCTGCGATTTGTGCGCCTGCAATATCTTCAATCTTAATGTTGCCAAAATTTCGTCCATTTAGAAGAATAAAACATATGTACATCTAAAACAAGCATGCTTCCATGGAAATAACCAACAAAATCATATAAAATCATAAGCAAGGCCAAGCAACTAGGAGGAATCATGAAAATATCAGACAAAGACAGATGCATTTTGCGTTCATTGGCGGGAAAGCAAGCCGAAGTGGCGTCCTTGCCGGAGCATAAAGAAAAGATCAGGATGTGGAAGAGCTTGAATGCGATGAAGCCCGAAAGGCCTATGGTGTGGATTAATGAAATTCCATGGCATGAGATGGATGTTGATGGCGAGCTTGCGCTTCAGTGCGAAAATGAATTCTGCCGGAGCGTGGAAGACCAAATAAGGAAGACGCTTTATCAATGGAAGCATCTGCGCGGCGACATGGTTGTTGAGCCTGTATTCAGAACTTCTCTGGTTCTGCGCGACAGTGGGTTTGGAATCGCGGAGAACACGGAAATAGAAAAAACCGATGAAGCCAGCAATGTTGTTTCGCGCGAATTTATTCCTCAGATACAGAGCTTGAAGGATGTGAAAAAAATAAAGATGCCGGAAATTTATCTGGACGAAGAGGCGACAGAGAGGAATTTTCAGGCTCTCGAGTGGATGTTTGGCGACTTGTTGACTGTGGAAAAATGCGGCGTCGGCCCTATCTGGTTTACCATTTGGGATTTTCTTGTCAGATGGTACGGCGTAGAGGAAGCCATGATGGATTTTGTTCTCAAGCCCGAGCTTGTCCATGCCGCAGTCGAGCGGCTTTTGAATGCTTTTATGGCGCGTCTTGACCGTTATGAAGCGTTGAATGTCCTGTCTTTGAACAATCAAAATGTCCGAATAGGCTCGGGCGGGCTTGGATACTGTGACGAATTGCCGCAGTCCGGTTTTGATCCAGTTCGCGTTCGAACTATTGACCAGTGGGGCTGTTCAAACGCGCAAATATTTTCAGAGGTATCTCCTGAGATGCACGAGGAGTTCTCTTTGCGCTACGAGCGCAAATGGCTCGAGCGTTTTGGCATGACATACTACGGATGCTGTGAACCGCTCCATAACAAGCTTGACATACTCAAGAGTGTTCCGAATCTTCGCAAAATATCGGTAAGCCCCTGGGCTGATTTAGGCAAAACAGTCGAGCTTGCCGGAGACAAATACGTGTTATCTCATAAACCCAATCCGGCTATATTCGCGGACGAGAACTGGAACCCTGACCGGGCGCGGAAAGAGCTTGCGGATATGCTTTTGCAGGCATCCGGCTGTTCCGTAGAGATCATAATGAAAGACATCAGCACAGTCCGCTATGAGCCGCATCGGCTTTGGGAATACGCTGATATAGCTCTTAGAGCTGCGGAAGCCGCAGGACAGGCGAGTGTATAAATTTTTTAGCTTCATTTGCTTTTTCCTCTTTTTAAAATCAAAGCCTCTCCGTAAGGAGTGGTTGTCTGTACAGACAGCGGAAAAAGCTTAAAGTTCGAAGCGCAAGCGTTTTGTTGCATTTATTTGCGCGTCAGCTTAATTGGATGGCGTCCGCCAAAAGTCCAATGCATAGGAGCGGAGACAACATTTGCCTGTTTTTAGCTTCGCTTTAAAACAGCCAGCAGCTCTGACATTAGGCCATGCGCGCTGTCGCGCAATCTTTTATACGCCAACAGCTTTCGGCTTTGCCGACCAGCGATTCCGCCGCTGGATGGCGTCCGGACGAAGTCCGGTTTTTATTCCGACTCCGTCGGTTTTTTTAAAAATCCCGACTTTGGGCGGCTCCATTTAATTGTCATGCAATTTCTGGGAATAAGTTATATTTTCACTTTTGATGTCAAAGCCAGCCCGTTCGTATGCCCTGCGAGCCGGGGCATGCTTTTGGTCCAGTCCTGTTGTAACTTTGGCGTAGAGCATTCCTTCTTTTTTGAAGCGTTCCAGTATTGCGCGGTACATCTGCTGTCCAATGCCTTTTTGGCCGCATGTAGGGTCGACTGCGTTGTTGCCTATTTCTCCGGTCTTTTGCGCTTCATTCAGGAAAAACGTGGCAAAGCCAACAACTTTTTCATTTTCTTCGCATACATAAATCCAATCGGGATGTATTTCGCAGTGGCTCTTTATTTGCTTGCCTTTTCCTGAAAGCCTGTCTGGCGTTGTCAACTTGAACAATTCTTCGCCGTAAGTTTCAAGGTACATGTCATAGATCCCCTGCCATGCGCGGTTTCCGATGTCCATGATGATTGGAAGGTCTTCTGGTTTGTAGTCTCTTATCATTTTCAGTCTCCTGTTATGCTTGCTTTAAATATGCTTTTTTTACTGACGCGGTTGTGTTCAACACGCCTTCAACTTCTGTGTCTTTGAAGAATACTTTGCCTTGCGCGTTTAGTGAGCTCAGTATTTCGTACACCAACATGTCTTTTTGCGGCGCGGCGTTTTTTGGCCAAATCTGCGCGGTGGCGTTTTTCAAGTCCTGAAGTGTTTTTCCGTTCCCTTCGGCAAGGGCTTTCAGGATGGCGTCGCAGGCTTCCGCAAAAGGAAAGACGTTTGCCACTTTTCCTGGATTTGGATTGAATGGGGCAATCTCCATTCCTTTGCTTGAAATAGTAGCCATGGAACTGATTGGCATTGGATTTATTATTTCTATTTCCGATTCGGGAAATGCCATTGCGGTGGACGCCATGTATGCGGCGTCAGAGCTGAAGCCGATCATTAGCGGCTGATTGAAGCGCCCCGCTATTATTTTGTCAGGCAAATTTTGACAGAGGATAAGACTGGCTATTTCTGCCGGATAAGTTGCATGGGCCTCAAATATAGCTTCGGCAGAGCTGGCGCATTTGTCCAGCAATGATGAGGTGTAATGGCATCTCAGCTCGGTGGAGTGGATGATTCTTCCATCTGAAAGCGTCGGATAATTTGAGTGTCCGTCTGGCTTTTTGTTTGTTGCTGTTTTGAAAATCTGTCCATCTTTTTCGAGTTTTTTTAGAATATTGCTTTCGTTTTCCAGATTTTCAAAGAAGCCGGAGTGTCCATTGGCAACCAGAGCCATTGTTTTTGAGTCGTTTACAAAAGGGTGGCCCCATTCTTTGCCGCCGCCTAGCTTGGGGCGAGTGTGAGCTATCCCGATTGTGCCCGGAAAATTTTCAGCGTCCGTTTCCCTGCGGAGTGTCGCGAAGTTGCCAATCACTTTCGCATGATAAATTTTCCCTTCATGCAGAGTGGCTATTCCGCTGTAGTATCCGCCGCCAAAACCTTCCTGTTTCCCCATCATTTCCAGAAGAATCGCAGCTGCGTTTTTTTTGCCGATGTATCCTGCAAGATTGCACATTTTTTTGAATCCTTAAATTTATTAATTGATGTTTTCGTAAAGTTCCGCCAACTCCGCCGAGGCATATGCCGCTTTGGCTGTAGTTTTGGCGCATACTTTGCTCAAGTTGTCATTTGGCGAATGTATCTGAATATACTCTCTGACTTCGCAGCCAAAGCTGACGACTGGAATATTGGCTTCATAGAAATATTTGTCGTCGCTCGAATTCGGGATGGCTTCTTTGTATTTTATATTGTGTTTTCCAAGGGTGTCCTTTGTCAGCGATAGGAATTTTTCAGAGCCATATGCGCATGCTGTTGATGTTCCGATTGGACAGCCTAGGTCGTCCAGATTGCACATGTATTCAATGTTTTGCAACTCGTTTTTGTGTTCCTTTACATAAACCGAAGAGCCTGTTTTGTCCCCGTATTCTTCGGCTCCAAACGCAACAAAATCAATAGTCAAATCTAGATTTTTGCTTTTCAGCAAGCGCGCCGCCTCCAGCATCGCGGCAATTCCGCTGGCGTTGTCGCATGCGCCTTGAATGCCTGGCGCGGTGTCGTAATGCGCGCCAAACAGTATTTTTCTGGATGAGTTTCCTTTTATTCTGCCTATAACATTGCAGGATTTTGTCTGAAATTTTTCCGCGTCCACTTTTAGGCTGAATTCGCAATCTCTGTTTGCCAGGATCTCAAGGGCAGCGTCGCCGCTGACTGAAACTACGCAAAGCTGCTTCAAGTTGGCATTCCTAACAATTTTGGTGTTGTAAATATTGCTGTAATTGCTCAGAACTATCAATGCTCCCGCGCCAGCTTTGTCCAATCTCTGCGCCACTTCATTTCGGCCGCCTACGTTTTGTCCCATGTCAGAGGCTGCGTTCAAAAAACATATTTTGTTCTTTATATCCATTTGCTCAAGACTGCAAAGGTCGCGCTCTTCAATAATGACAAGCTTCCCGCTTATATTTGCGGCATTTGAATAATAGCAAGGGAAACAGGGCAGAGCGGCGCCGGTGTCCGCGTTCCGCAGGCTGTGCTCTCCGTATTTCCAGCCCGGTTCGTCGTATTCTTCCGTCAGCGTTTCGCAACCGATTTCCTTGAACTCTTTCAGAAGGTATTCAACCGCTTTTTTTTCGCCATCAGAGCCAATGTGTCTTTCGCCTATTTCCGCGCACAGTACTTGGTAATGTTGTTGAATCTGTTCAATTGCTTTTTTCATTATAGTTTCTTTTTTATTTTGTTTTTTGCGTTTTCGAGCATCTACGTATAAAGTATAAGGTCTTTTTATGGTAATGGAATGGCTTTTTGGAAAAATAATTTGGCATTTTTGGATATTTATAATGGCGAACTCTGAAAAAATGAACATGGCGGACGCGTCTCCGTCCAGGCTTTTGTATTGGTGTCACGACATTGATTACACCACCACTGAATATTCGCACACGCACCCTTTCTGGCAGATTGAAATATGGCTCAAGGGGCAAGTCGAAGCGGAGACTTCTTTGGGCTGCATGCAGTTTGCCCCTGGCGACATTTTCATCATTCCGCCTGAGAATCAACACTTGTTCCGCTATAAAGGATATCCTCAGGAGTCATATTCATTTAAGTTTGAGCTTGATATTCCTTGTGAAAACTTTGCGCCTCTTAAAATAGAAAACCAATCATTTGCCAGGAATATTTGCGATACTTTTCACTCATTGCTGAAAGATGAAAAAGAAGCCAATCTGTTTATAAGCGCCAAGAGAATTCTTGTGGAGTATCTGCTTCGGGATATTGTCCACTATCGCTATTGTCTGCATAAAGCGCCTGTGGCGGAGGCTGAATTTGTGAGAATGGCCAGAGAGCTGGTCTGCACACATGGCAAGGGCGTCAATGTGGCTTCTGTCGCTGAACGTCTTGGCTGGAGTTCCGGGCATCTCAAGTTGAAATTCAAAAAAGAACTCGGCATTCCGGTTAAGCGTTTCATTGATGGCGAATGCTTGAAATTGGCTCAAAAACACCTTGAATACTCGGAGCACACAATTAGCGTTGTCGCGGAGATGACTCATTTTCCGGATGTTTATGCTTTCTCCAGATTTTTTAAGCGCATGACTGGCCTTTCGCCATTGGCGTTTCGCGCAAAGGCTCGCCGCCAAAAGTCTTAAAACTAAAAAAAATCGGCAAAGTAGGTTTTTATATTTTTCAGTACCTTTGGTGGCTCCATCGCCTTGCGCTCATCATCTATTTTTTATCATATTTTTTCCATGTGTCCTTGACAAAAAAACTTTCCGCTGTAAAATAAAACCAAACAGTTGGTTTTTTTTAAATTAATGGAGGTTAAATATGAAGTCAATAGAAAATGAAGTTCAGTTGGATGAGCTTCTGTCGGTTCCATCTTCGCGTCTTGTTGAAATGATGAAGCGTTTGGATGGGGATATTATGATTCTTGGCATTGCCGGCAAGATGGGCGTGACCCTTGGACGCATGGCAAAAAACGCGATAGAAAAGGCAGGAGTCAGCAAAAAAGTGTTTGGCGTGTCGCGTTTCAGCAATCCCGATGCCCGCAAAAAATTGGAGGAGTGGGGAATTGAAACCATTTCGTGCGACCTTCTTGATCAGAATTCAGTGGAGCTGTTGCCGACGGTTCCCAATATTATCTATATGGCTGGACGGAAGTTCGGCACAGATGGCTCTGAAGAACTGACATGGGCGATGAATGTCACAGCGCCTGGCTATGTCGCGCGGCATTTCAAGGACAGCCGCATTGTGGCTTTTTCGACTGGCTGTGTTTATCCACTTACGCCTGTTGAAGCTTGCGGATGCACTGAGGCTTGCACGCCAGCTTCTGTCGGCGAATATGCGCAGTCGTGCTTGGGACGGGAAAGGGTTTTCGGGCATTTCTGCAAAGAAAACAAAACACCCACCCTTTTGCTGCGCCTGAACTATGCGGTTGATCTTCGATACGGCGTGCTTCACGATATAGGAATGAATGTCTGGGAGGGCAAGCCGGTTTCCAAATCAGTGGGCCATTTTAACGTGCTCTGGCAGGGCGACGCCAATAATTACGCGCTTTTGGCTCTGGAGCATTGCGGAGTACCCGCCGTGCCGCTCAATATAACCGGGCCTGAAACAATTCCTGTTAATCAGATATCGGAGCATTTCGCGAAGGTTATGGGCAAAAAAGTCAAATATGAAGGCGAGCCGGGAGGAACCGCTTATCTGAACAATGCGGCGAAGGCTTTTGACCTTTTTGGATATCCCGAAGTTTCACTGTCCCGGATGATTGAATGTCAGGCGGAATGGATAATGCAAGGTGGCTCCTCTCTTGGCAAGCCGACGCATTTTGAAGTGAACGACGGCAAATTTTAGGAACAAGCTGTAATTGCAAAATAAAGGCACATGAAAATGAAAATAAATGAAATAGACTCTGATATTTTGAGAAACGTGAGAAAAGGAACAGCCATTCCGGCTATGCCGCTGGCGCTTGACGAAAACAGAAAGTTCAACAAGCAACATCAGCGCGCTCTTGCAAGATATTACATCGACGCTGGAGTCGGGGGCATTGCTGTTGGCGTGCATTCCACGCAGTTTGAAATTCGCGACCCTGACGTGGGGCTTTTTGAGCCGGTCCTTTCAGAAACCTCGCGCTTTATCGATGAATGGGCCGAAAAGAAGAACCGCAAAATATTCAAGGTCGCGGGCGTTTGCGGCAAAACAGAGCAAGCTTTAAAGGAAGCGAAGTTTGCCGTTTCTCAAGGATATCATGCAGCTTTGCTAAGCCTCTCAGCATACAAGGACGGCTCGGAGGCGGATATGATTGAGCACGCAAAAGCCGTGGCTGGAATAATCCCGATAATCGGCTTTTATCTTCAGCCGAGCGTTGGCGGCAGGATCTTGCATTATTCTTTCTGGAAAGAGTTTGCGAAAATCGAGAACGTCATAGCCATAAAAATGGCTCCGTTCAACCGCTATCAGACTTTTGATGTGGTCAGAGCTGTGTGCGAAGCCGGGCGTGAAAAGGAAATAACTCTTTATACAGGGAACGACGACAACATTCTTCTCGACCTTTTGTCTGAATATAAGATTGGCGGGAAGCGCGTGAGAATCAAAGGCGGCCTTCTTGGGCATTGGTGTGTATGGACGCAGAAGGCGGTCGAGCTTCTTGATGAGGTTCACGCTGTGATAGAAAAATGCGGCGATTGCGTGCCCGCTGAAATGTTGACGCGCGCAATTGAGATAACAGACACAAACGCGGCGTTTTTCGATCCGGCCCACAGCTTTGCAGGCTGCATACCAGGCATACATGAAGTCCTCAGAAGGCAGGGGCTTTTGCAGGGAACATGGTGTCTTAATCCGGACGAAGTATTGTCCCCCGGACAGAGCGGAGAAATCGACCGGGTTTACAGATCGTATCCGCATTTGCATGACGACGATTTTGTGAAGGCTCATCTTCAGGAATGGCTGGCTGACTGATGCAGAAACGGGCACAGGAAACCAGGGGCAAGATTCTGAAAGCCGCAGTGAAGCTGTATTCCAAGTACGGTTTCCACGGCGCGACCGTAGATCTTATTGCGGAACAAGCTGGAGTCAACAAACAGCGCATTTATGCCTATTTCAAAAACAAGGCCGGTCTTTTTGAGGCGTCTTTGCTTGCCGTCTTTGAGGAGGTCAACAAGAATGACCAGCAACTTCTTGCGCTGAAAGAAAGCGACATGCCCAATCTCACGCAAATTATTTTGAAGCATTATTTGGAGACGCACAGGACTCAGCCTGATTTCTGGCGTCTTATTTCGTGGGTCAATCTGGAGTCGAAGCCATTTTATGAATGTCTCAAAGGCATAAAAGAGGAAAGCTTCTCCCATTTGCGCACATTGTACGCAAAAGGGCAGGGCGAAAATATTTTCCCTAAAGAAACCTCATTCGAAGTTTACATTTTCGCGCTTATGTCAATTTCTTTTGTCTACTTCTCCAACAGAAAAACATTTGCGTTTACCTTGTCGCCGGAGCTTTTTTCTGAAACAGGCGCTGAAAAACTTATAGAAGAAATAAGCGGCTTGTTTTCTGTGCGTTCTTGATTTAGGGGAGGGGGATGACTGTCGCTTCTAATTTGTCGGAGACTTCGATTGTTATTGTCTTCCCTGCGGCCAGCGGATTGTCTTCCGGCAGTTTTTTGACTGCTTTCTCGTAGCCTTCCCGCTTTATTCTGACAGCTCCGCCCAGCTTTTTGTCCACAGGCAGAAGTATTGCCGCGCGAAACTTGAAAGTCAGGCCGGGGACTTTGTCTATTTCGAGAGTTTCAATGATTTCCCAGCAGTCTATGTTTTGGAATTTTGTTCGCGCTTTCAGGGTTGCTTTTGCCTTTATGTGCGCAGGCGTTATTTTGACGTTTCTTTTCAGCATGGCCTTTTCCAGCGATCTTGTCGGCGGCTGCCATGAGTCGCCTGTCGCGAGGGCTTTGTCGGTTCCCATAAGCTCTTTTAGCGTGTCCTGGGACGCCGGGCGAAAAATCAGCGACAGCATCCTTACGTCTGTCTTGTTCAGTCTTCGCTCATTGTTTTTCAGCGTGAATTTGCTTGTCGGCTTCTGAGCCATGTTTATGATCAATGTTTTTCCCGCAAGGTCCAGATTGTATTTTTTGTCGGATATTGTTCCTGAGCAGTCTTTTACCTTGAATTCCACAAGAGATGGATTTCCGTTGGGCAAAGTTTTTTGGACAAGCATTGAGCCGGATATTCGCAAAGAGGCGGCATGTGATATCGTGGCGTTTTCTTTAGTTTTCGGGCTTATCTGATATGTTTGAGAGTTGGACGCCGCCACTTGGCATTCGAATGCCTGGCCTGGCTTTGTTGGGCGCGAAAAGTCTATAATATGTTTTTCAGCTCGCGCTGAAAAAATAACACAATTAGCGGCCAGGAGCGTCAGAAACGCTTTTGTCATTTTGAGGGGCGATTTTTTAAAAATCAAAATCATCGATAGTTGACATTTCATCTTCAATAAAATCCTCCGCTTCTTTTATGGCTCTTGCGCGGTGACTTATTTTGTCTTTTATTTCCGAGCCGAGTTCAGAAAAGGTTTTGTCGTAGCCGTTGGGGACGAACACCGGGTCATATCCGAAGCCGTGCTCGCCGCGCGGCTTTTCTATAATCTTTCCTCTCACTTCTCCTCGGAAAGTCTCGATTATTTCGCCGTCGTTGGCAATGGCTATGACACATACAAAACGCGCGTTTCTGTTGTCTTTGCCCTCAAGCTCTTTAAGAAGTTTTTCTATTTTTTCGGCGTCTGTGGCGTTTTCGCCCGCGTATCTGGCGGACATTATGCCTGGCGCGCCGTCAAGGGCTTCAACTTCCAGGCCGGAGTCATCGGCAAATGTGGGCATTTCCGCAAAATTGGATGCTTCCAGAGCTTTTTTGCGGGCATTTTCTTCAAAAGTTTTGCCGTCTTCAATTATTTCCGGCGGATTTTCAAGGTCAGACATTCCTATTATTTTAATGTCTTTGCCGGCTAGCATTGTGTTGAATTCTTCGATTTTGTGTTTGTTGTTTGTTGCCGCAAGTATTTCAAACATCTTTCGCGCTCCGTAGTTGCAATTGATTTTTTGCACTATAAAGCGGTTAATATCCGTTTTCAATCTTTGAAGTTTATGTAAAGTCAATTTTATTTTTCAGAGGGTTTGACATAATTTGAATTAAGGGCTTTATTATTTCCTTTCTGCTCTATTAAGTTTTAGTATATTTTTGAATAATTAGGAAATACGGAAAATGGGTTCATATTCCTGTCCGCATTGCGGAGAAGCTTTTGAGGCTGACGCCAGCCCGGATGACATAATATATTGTCCTCACTGCAATGAAACTGTTTCGTTGCCTGAGGATGAAGAGTTGCCGCCTGGAACCATTCTCGGCGGTTTTGAGGTGCTTAGCGTTCTGGGCACAGGCGGGATGGGTAATGTGTATCTTGCCAAACAGTTGTCTATGGATCGTGACGTGGCTTTGAAGGTTCTTCCGCGCCTGTTGACTAGAAACACAGAACTGGTTGATCAGTTTTTGAATGAAGCGAAG
>CAZYVR010000092.1:0-10046 GCA_964651145.1 uncultured Victivallales bacterium
TCTTCCCCGTTGCCGCTTACGGTTATTTCTTTTCCGGCAACAGCATTTTCGATGAAAATCTGTCCCACGCGCCGGCTAACGCACCTCTCTCCGTAAAGAGCTGAAGGGCGAACTATTGTGTATGGCAGGTCAAAAACCTGATTGTATGCTATCACCATTTTTTCCCCGGCAAACTTCAAGGCTCCGTAAATGCCAATGGGCTCGCACGGCGTATCCTCTGTGACCATGCCTTCCGTGAAATGGCCATACGCCATGCTGGAAGAAAAATATATAAAGTGCTCTACGGAATCTCTTGAGGCATCCAGAGCATTCTCGAGAGTGCGAAGACTATGGTCAAAAGTGCTGAAAGGATCCTTGTTTGATTTCCCGGCATGAGCCACCGCCGCCAAATGAACAATGACCTGCGGCTTGATTTTGCCCAATATTTTGCTCAGGTTGTGATAATCTCTGGCGTCCTGAACATGAAGGGAAATATCGCTTTTCCTGAAAAGCTCAAGCCTTTCTTCTATAAAGTTTTTGTACATCAGCCTATTAGGCTCCAGGCAATCAACCGAGGAAAACGCAAGCAAGTTGTTCACCTCCAGGCCGTCAATTATATCCACATGCGCTCCGGCCGCTTTCAACTGCAAAGCCAGATTATGCCCGATAAAGCCGGCTCCGCCAATCAATGCCACCCGCTTGTTGTCCAATGATATCATTTATTTCGTCTCCATAATTGCATTTTTTAGCATTTCCACAATGTAATCCATATCCTCGCCATCAAGATGCGGTCCGACCGACAACGCTATCGAATTATTGCTGATTTTCGATGCGACTGGAAACATTCCGTCCTTAAAGGCATATTTTTCTTTGTAATACTTCATCAGCGGCACCGGATTTGGGTAATAAATGCTGGTTCCGACGCCGTTTGCCTTGAGGTTCTCTATTATCTGGATCCTTTTGTCCGCCATATCCTCTTTTAATATCGCGGTGTGGCAATAATAACTGCTTTCAAATTTGTCATGGCTTGACTTAAGAAGCTCGACTTCGTCAATTTGCTTCAAGCCTTCGCTCAAGCGCTCATAGTTTGAGCGCCGTTTTTGCAGAAATCCGTCAATGCGCTTGACTTGCTCCACCCCTATCGCAGCCTGAATTTCATTCATCCTGTAATTGAAGCCCAGTGAATTGACATCGTACATGCCAGGCACTTTTCTTTCGCCAAGCATCTTGTCCAGCCCAAACGCCTTTTTACGGTCAATTTCATGAATTATGGAAGGATCATTCGAGATGGCCATGCCACCCTCGGCGGTGGTGATGTGCTTGACCGGATAGAATGAAAAGCATCCAATATCTCCCAATAAGCCCGCGTGTATTCCATCAAATTTCGTGCCGATTGCCAAAGCGCAGTCTTCCAACACAAATAAACCGCGCTTTTTTGCCAAAGCATTTATCCTGCCCATGTCCACAGGCATGCCCAGAAAATGAACCACTGAAATGGCTTTTGTTCTGTCGGTTATGGCGCATTCTATCTGATCAATGTCAATGTTCCCAGTATCGCTTTCAGCATCGACAAACACAGCTTTTCCGCTTGCAAGCTCAACTGCGTGCGCTGTGGCAGTGTGAGTTTGCGCAGGAACAATGACTTCGTCGCCAGGCTTCAGTCCAAGGCAAAAATATGCCAGATGCATGGCGGCTGTGCAATTTGCCACAGTCGTTGCCGCGGGCGCCTTTGCATAAGCGGCAAAGCCAGCTTCAAATTCTTTTAATTTTTTTCCATGCGCCAACACTGTCCCGTTCAAAACATCCAGAACAGCATTCTTTTCTTCATCTCCGATAATTGGTTTTCCAAAGGGTATTGACTTCATTTTTTATCACATTTTTTAAATTTTAACACGCTCCGCCCCGTCACTTACAAAAAGCGAAAACACACACATATAAAAGTGTTAAATATAATACACCTGCTTGACAAGTTCAATGAAAAATGCCGAAAACTATTTATATTAAGAAATGCGAAAGAACAGCCACGCGACGAGCCACAAAAAACAGGCTGGGCAGCGCTGTTTTTCATTCGATTATTCGCCGCGCCTGAATATTGGACATGAAGGTTCGCATTTTGGGCAATTTGCTTTTTTCCCGCACAGACACGCAAAAGCCACGAACGGGTAAAGAAGGAGCCGCAAGTCGGCGTTGGCCAGCGGAAGGACATATCCGAGAAGCGATATAAACAAGCCGTAAGCGGAATACATAAGCGCGACAATGATTCCGGCGGCGATCAGGATAAGCGAAGACTTCCAGGGCAAAAGGTAAACAGCGGCAATGCCTTTCTGTGCAAGGCATTTTGTGCCGCCGCATAATTTGCAGCTTGATTCTTGAGTATTGTTGTCAGTCATCGCCTACAATACAGTTTTGCTCTCAAAAAGCCAGCTTCTGCAATGTGCCAGTCTTTATTTTAGATTAAAAAAATCATGGCAAAAGCAAAAAAAACGGCAAAGCCGGAATGAAAGCTGTTGGCATTTAACAGATTGCGCGACAACGCATTGCTATATTGCCGACTAACCCAGAATCCCGTTAAACTTATGGCTGAACTCCATCCCTGTCATGTTTCTGAGAACCAGCGACATCCCCGTCCTGGCTTCGATTCCAAGGTCGATTCCATGCGCAGGCTTCGCCGTGAGGCTGCCGTTGATTATTTCCACAAAAAGTTTGTCGGCTCCAAAATCCACAACGCCTTTCCCGCGCAAAATATTGTTCCTGTATTTGTCCATAAATTCATAGAATTCTTTTTTAGGGACAAACTTTTCCGTTCTAAGCTCACAGGAGAAAGTATTTTCCGGAGGCGCGCTGCAAAGATGAAGCCCCGCCTGTTTTTTCAGGCCGTCGATGGCCTTGCTTTCATCTGAAAGCGAAAAAGGAAAACGCGCCTGCTCCGTCCTGAATATTTTCAATGATGGATTTATTTCCTTTATTTTTTTCTCAACTTCCCTTATGGTCTTTTCTTCTGCAAGGTCAACCTTGTTTACAAGCGCAATGTCCGCCGCCGCCAATTGCGCCGAGACAGCCTTAAGTGTCTTCTCAAGCTTTAGAAAATTCAGGGCGTCAACCACACAGATAGTGGAAGCTTTTTCATAGCTGTCCTTCAGGAAGTCAGTCTGCAGCAAACTGCTGAAATCGCCAGGCTCCGCCACTCCCGTCGCCTCTATAAGAAGAATGTCAGGCTGAATTTCCCGGGCTATCTCTTCAAGGCTTTTCAAAAGGTCTGTCTTCACGCAGACGCAAAAAATGCTGCCTTTGTTTATTTCGGAAACAAAATAATCGCCTTTGGGCAGCAAGGCTCCGTCAATATGGAGCTTGCCGAACTCGTTGATCAACACGGCCACTTTTTTGCCCGCAAGTTCTTTGTGCAAAAGCAGGCGGGAAAGCAAAGTGGTCTTTCCCGCTCCAAGAAAGCCGCACAACAAAATGGATGGTATTTTCTTTCCTGACATTTTGATCGCTCCGTTATTCGTTCAAAGCTTTTATCCACTCTTTGATTATTGCTTTATCCACGGTTTTCCCGACACTCTTTACTGTGTATTTTTCAGTCACAATCGCCGGAGTCTTGAACACTCCGTAGCGTTTGATTTCCTTGAGGTCTGTCACTTCCTCAAAGTCCACGGCGTTGCCAAGCTCTTTCATCGCCACATCCACATTTTCTTTCAATTGCTTGTAAGCAGCGTCGCTGTCGTCGCCAAGAAGGAGAATTTTTCCGCGATGATATTTTATTTTCAGGGCAAATTTCTCTCTTATCCTGTGTTGAATGGCCGCAATCAATTCGTCCCTTGGAGGTATGCGCGAAACGAATTTTATTTGCCCGTCGATGCAAATCGTGGGGATGTTCCTGACATACAGAGAACTCATCATGGTGATGGCTTCAGAAGTCTTTATCTTATGCTCCCGCCATTCCAGAAGGCCGCCGAATTCAGGAGCCACGGCTTTCACCGCCTCCACCATGTATTGGCACGGCGCGCAAGCTTCGGAGTCAAGAGTTATCACGTCAATGATGACTTTGTCAGCCATGCCGTAATCGCTCATGTCAAGAATCGGGCATAACGCTTTGTCCTGTTTCGCCAGTTCTCTGGCCGCTTCCAACTGATACGGGTCGTGAACAACATCCGCAATAGCCTCGACATTTTCCGGCGGAGTGGCGTACGGCATGTCGCAGCCTGGAGCGAGGATAAATCCTTCGAAGCCGCCGATCTCCATGCATTCAAAAGCGTTTATTTTGTTGTCTTCCGGCGTTCCCAGAAGCATAACGGTTGTAAGCTGTATATTCCCTCCGAAGGATACGTCTTTTTTAAGGCATATTTCCTTCACATAATCCAGAGCTATATTTTCATCTATTGATATGCTTTCGCATTTGCAGTCGCACATGGCTTCAATATTGCTTTGGGCGTGGCCGCATACAAAAAACGAGCCTTTGGCGCCTTTCTCCGTGATGTGTTCAAAAACTTTGGAACACGGCTTCAGGCAGAATTCTTTGAACTGGTCAGGGCCTATTTGACTTGTCATCGGGTCCACCACGCCTATAATGTCGCAGCCGGCGTCAATAAAAATATCGCTCATGATTTTTCCGGCTTCCGCCGCAAAGTCAAGAACCTTGCCAACGTATTCCGGGTCGTCAAACATTTTCATAAAAATATCAGCGCCGAGAAGATGGAGCGCAAGGGTAAACGGCCCGGTTATAAGTCCATAAAGAGCCAGGTCGGGATGCTCTTTACGCAAGCGCTTTGTGGCTTCGACTACTATCGGGATTCTGCCGTCGTTCTTGTTCGGCAGTTTGAGGTCTTCCAATTGCGCAGAGCCATCGCTCAAGGGATGCGATGTCACCGCAGGCGGGTTGTCGTCGCTCCAGTTCAGTTCGCATCCGAATATTTCCGCTTCAATTTGAAGATCGAAGACAACGGGGATTCCGTCCGGACGATATCTTTTAATCGCTTCGTTGAGTCCATCCACTATATTGTCAGCGCTCTTAAGATAGTCTGTGGCTGTCTTGTTGATAAGAGCCCCGGCGTGCACTCCACAGAAAGGAACCCATGGAATTCTATCCACTTTTTTTCTTTCTATCGCCGCAAAAATCAATTCTTTTCCTGTCATGTCAAACTCTCCTATGATTTATTGTCATATTTATGAGTTTACTCTATTTTGGCTTGAAGTAAATACTTGTTTCAGGCATATAAGCGCTCTATTTTGTTAAAAAGATGTCCTATATTGGCATCGACTCATAAAGCATAGAAAGACGCTTGGAGCGCCTTTAAGGCTGACGGACATGTATATTCATGGCTATGGTGGGGAACTATGACTATGCGTCGTCAAGCTCTGGCCAGTATCGGCCCTTTTTTGATTTATGCAGCTTTACGCGCATGTCAAAAGCTTTGAATAAATTATCTTCTGTAAGAATATCATCCCTGTCGCCTCTTTCAACAATTGCGCCATTTTTCAGAATCATGCCTTTCTCAAAGACCGGACTGATGTCTTCAATGCGCTGGGTAATAAAAAGGATTGTCGGAGCGGCGGGGCTTTTTGCCAGATTGTTCACGGAGTTCATAAGGAATTCGCGGCTTTTCATGTCAAGATGCACAAAAGGCTCGTCAAGGATAATCAGCTCCGGGTTGCTTATAAGGGCTCTTGCTATAAGAGCCTTTATTTGTTCGCCTGACGATATTTTGTCATAAGAATGCCCCGCGATGCCTGCGCAGTCCAGTTTTTCCATTATTGACAGAGCTTTTTTTTTGTCAGACTCGGAATGCTTCTTATAGAGGCCTATTGTGCCGTCGAGCCCAGACAGGGCAACTTCAAGTACGCTCCATTTTGCGGCTGTCCATTTCTGAAGGAACGGGCTGACCCAGGATATTTTTTTTCTTGTTTCAAAAAGATTGCATTTGCCGTAAATCCCGCCCAGCACGGAGACTTCCGCGCCGAATTTTGGCCAGACAAGGCCCATCAGCATGCGCACCAGCGTGGTTTTTCCAGCTCCGTTTGCGCCGAGAATAAACCAGTGGTCGCCTTTGTTCACTTCCCAGTTGATGTTTGAAAGTATCAACTCTCTGTCCAAAAAAACATTGGCATCTTTTATCTTTACCACTGGCTCCATTTGAGTTCTCCAGTTATTTGCCAAATCTGTTTTTTATCCAGTCGTCGCGCAAATGTTTGCCTTGGGAAAATTCCTTTTCGAGAGCGTCGTAATCCTTCTTTTCTATTATCTTGATGAGCCGGTGCCAGCGCCTGTCGAATTCTTTGATCGTTTCCAGAACTGCGGGCTGGTTGTTCTCTATTATTTCCCGCCACATCAAAGGCGAAGAGGACGCTATGCGTGAAGTGTCCTTAAAACCGCCTGCGCATCCGGCGTAGCGAAGCTTGCGCGTTTCTTCATCGCAATCCAGCACCGCTTGGGTAACGGCAAGCGCGGCTATATGCTGAACATGGCTTGTGTGCGCAACCAGCATGTCATGCTCTTTAAGACTTGTTTCAACAGGTTTTGTGCCAATGGCGCGCCACAGTTCTTTTACTTTTTCCAAAGCCGCTTTGTCTGTGTTTTCTGTTGCCGTGACAAAAACCGACGCGCCGTTATAGAGCTCTTTGAATGCCGCATCCGGACCGCTTTTTTCTGTTCCTGCCATCGGGTGGGAGCCCACAAAGTGAACTTTGTATTTTGCCATCTCCGGCTCCGCCACAGCCACAATGACCTCCTTGACGCTGCCGATGTCAGTCACAACAGCCCCCGGTTTAAAGCAATGCGCGTATTTCCGGGAATATTCAATGATTTGCGGGATCGGCAAGCAGAAAATGGAAATGTCAGCTTCGCCCAGAATGTCTTCTATATTGTCTGAAGTCTTGTCGATCACATTTTTTTCAACGGCTTCGTCTCTGACATTTTTTCTTCTTGTCCAGCCGAGGCGAAAATATCCTTTGTCCTGCAATGCTAGGCCCAAAGAAGAGCCCAGCAGTCCCAATCCTATTATTGCCAGCTTTTTTGTTTCAGCCGGAGAATTTTTCTTTGACATTACAACAGCTCTCCCATGGCTCTAATGAACCTGCCATTCTCATTTTCCGTTCCGATGGAAACCCTTATCCATTTGGGAAGGCCGTAGCCTCCCATTGGCCTGACGATAACTCCGAGCTGCTGCAAATCCTCAAAAAATTTCTGGCCATCGCCCACTTTTATGAGAATAAAGTTGGCGGAAGGCGGCTCATATTCCAAATCGACGCCTTTGCAAAAATCACAAATTAATTCGGCTCCGGCTTTGAATGTGCGCCTGACCTTTCTCAGAAAAGCCTTGTCATCCAGCGCGGCGGTGGCGGCTATTTGGGCCATCCGGCTGACATTGAAAGGCTGGCGCGGCTTTTCGAGTATATTTATAATTTCCGGCTTTGCTATCCCATAGCCCACTCTAAGCCCGGCGAGTCCGTAGGCTTTTGAAAAAGTTCTTAGAACAATCACATTTCTGCCTTCTTCAACGTATTTCAGGGTGTCCGGCATTTTTTTAAGGCATATTTCCGCGTAGGCTTCGTCAAAAACAACCAGCACATCGTCGGGAACATGATTCATTAATGTGTCTATTTGTCTTTGACCCACCATCGAGCCAGTGGGATTGTTGGGATTGCAGACAAATATAACGCGCGTGTTTTCCGGGAATCCTTTTCCCATTGCGGCCAAATCATGCGTCAGACCGTTCATCGGAAATTCAATTACATCCGCTCCATGCATTTTAGTGAGAATTTTATAAATGACAAATGCGTGCGAGCTCATAACGGAGGCGGCTCCCGGCTTCAAAAAGCATTGGGCAATGAAAACCAGTATTTCATTCGAGCCGTTTCCAAGCATGAAATTTTCAGGCGGCATGCCAAACTCCTCCGCGAGTCTGTTTTTTAGATAATAGCCTCCGCCGTCCGGATAAAGGTGCATTTCATTCACGGCGGCCTTGATGGCTTTTTGGGCTTTCGGCGAAGGCCCCAGAGGACACTCGTTAGAAGCCAGCTTGACTATTTGGTCAAGCTCCATGTCAAGTTCGCGCGCGACTTCTTCTATAGGCTTGCCTGGTTGATACGGCATGCATTTCATCATATTGGGATTTACATATTGTTCCAAAGACATATTGCCCTCCTACACAGTTTACAAGTTAAAATATGCGTTCAGGAACTTAACCTTAAAAAGAACATTTTTCAATTATCAACAGTGTTTAGTCTGAATGATAAGAATTTTTTGCGGATCTTGACGGCGCAGCCAAAAGTCCTGAAAATAAAAAAGGCGGTAAGTCAGCCACTTTTAAGCCCACTTTGCGGGCGCGGCCGCGCATTGGACTTTTGGCTGCTCTATCTATTTTGTTATTCTTTCTCTGAGCCCTTATTTTCGCTCAATACATAGATTTCACCCACTGGAGAGAATTCGTTGTAGATTCTCAGGCGCTTCAAGTTCAGGTTGTTGATTACAGTTCCTTTTGGCAAGAGGACTCCTTTAGATTTCGAGTAGATATTGTCGCCTAATTTCATTCCCAGCTTCAAGTCCTGAACCTTGAGGGGATAAGTGACAACGCCAAGTTCGCGGGAGAGAATAAGCAATAAAATTCCAAGGCATTTTTTGTCATACAGAACCCCTGATTTGCGGCTCATTTCCATCAGAGTTTGCTTTTGGTCTGCTTGTCTAAGGAATACAGACGCGCAGTAAGCCGAACAAATTCTCAAGATTCTGGCTCTTAGCGACAAAGCTTTTCCCTTTAATCCCAAACAGCCGCTTCCGTTTACATTTTCGCCGTGGTTTTTTATTATTTTTGAAGCGTCATTTAAACGCGGCGTTGACTTTAGCATTTCCGAGCTCATTTCCGGATATCTTGTCCACATCGTTCTCAATTCTCCTGCAAGCTGACTCGGATGGGTCTTGTATATTTTCTGGGGCATTCCGAGCAGAGATATCGCATGCAGCATAGCCGCGGTCTTCAAGTCTTTTATTTTTTCTTCATTAATATCAAGTTCTTCCGCTATTTTAACGCAAAGCTCCGCTGTTTCTCTGGAATAGTTGGAAAGTTCTGGCGACAATTCCGCCACCAGATCATTAAGAAGGAAAAACAATTCGTCAAAGCTTTTGCTGTTTTCCTCCTGAAGGCGCGCATTTTCGCGCAAGAGCTTGATTTCGTTTATGGCAGAGCCAATTGTTATATATAGCTGGGATGTTTTCCATGGCTTATGAATAAAATTGCGGATGCCACAATCATTAATGGCGCTAGTCAGATTTTCCATGTCGGCATATCCGCTCAATAGTATTCTCAACATATCAGGATAACTTTTGCAGGCTTTCCTAAGCAGGGAAATTCCATCCATTCCGGGCATTTTCAGGTCAGATATCAATATGTCAATATCCTGTTCTTTTTCCAGAACAATCAAAGCTTCATCGCCGGAATAAGCGATAAAAACTTCCAATGTAGAACCATATTCTTTGTCAAGAAGCTTTTGAAGCAATTCCGCCAGAGGCTCAGTGTCGTCAACAATCAATACTTTTACAGTTTTATCTATTGCCATTCTTTACCTTGTCAATTTTATGTTACCCGAATAAATTGTCGAGTTCTTTTTGCGACAATGGTTTGCCAGGTGTCGCAATATTTATTATTGATTTTACATTTTGAGCGGAATCTTTTTTAGCTTCATTAGAACTCATTGCTGATGTGATTTTTACTTCATTAAGAATAGAGTTCATTCTCTCATCGCTCATGACGTTATTTTCAACAGGAACTTTACTTGTAAACTTTTTCTCATTTTGAGACAACAGAGTGTCCAACTCATCCTGACTCATCATTATGTCATTATCTAAATCCGCGTTGTCAGTATTGGCGTTAGCCAAGAGAGCATCCAACTCATCCTGACTCATCATTATGTCATTATCTAAACCCGCGTGGTCAGAACTATCAGGGGCAGCCAGCAGAGCGTCTATTTCATTTTGAGATGTAGCGGCGGCGTGGTCAGAGCTATCAGGGGCAGCCAGCAAAGCGTCTATTTCATTTTGAGATGTAGCGGCGGCGTGGTCAGAGCTATCAGGGGCA
>CAZYVR010000092.1:10146-16741 GCA_964651145.1 uncultured Victivallales bacterium
CTGAGAAGCCAGCAAAGGATAATCTTTTGCTTTATCGCCATTTTCAGGCTCATTGGCTACGCCTGCCAGCAGAGCGTCTATTTCATTTTGAGATGTAGCGGCGGCGTGGTCAGAGCTATCAGGGGCAGCCAGCAGAGTGTCCATCTCGTCTTGAGTCACAGTCAAAGACAAGTCTTCACGTCCGCTTTCGTAGCCTTTTGTTTTATTTGAAGTTTCAAAAAATGCTTTCAGTTCTTCCTGAGACATTTCTCCTTCGCTGTCCAGTTGTGGCGCGGACAACACCGCATCCATTTCTTCCTGAGAAGCCAGCAAAGGATAATCTTTTGCTTTATCGCCATTTTCAGGCTCATTGACTCCACCTGACAGCAGAGTGTCTATTTCATTCTGAGACACAGCTGCATTACTGTCCGATCCGCCTGACAGAGTAGCGTCTATTTCATCCTGCGAAACAACTGCATTATTGTCGGCTCCACCTGACAGCAGAGCATCAATCTCATTCTGCGACACAGCTGCATTACTGTCCGATCCGCCTGACAAAGTAGCGTCTATTTCATTTTGAGATGCAGCAGCATTATTGTCGGCTCCACCTGATAGCAGAGCGTCTATTTCATCCTGCGACACAGCCGCTTCCTCGTTATTCTCGTTGCCTAATAATATATCAAGTTCTTTTTGTGATAGAATAGCTGAATCTTCGGGATTGTCCTTGGCATTTGGCTTTGCATTTGAAGTTAGCAGCGCGTCCAGCTCCTCTTGCGTCAAGGTCGTGTCATCTCCGCGACTTGGCTCTCCGGCTAAATAGGCATCCAGTTCCTCTTGTGACATACTGCTATTGCTATCTTCATCATCATGTTCTGAAAGCAATGCGTTCAACTCTTCCTGGGATATTGTTGACGCGCCTGCGTTTTTCTCTGCCGCACTGACCATCGCTTCTTTCTGTTTAGTTTCAGTCGTGCCTCTTTCTTCTGATGGCGCTGATTCGGCGACAACAGCTTTTTCAACAACAGCTTTTTCAACAACAGCTTTTTCAACAACAACTTCCCCAGCCATCAACGCATCGTATTTTTCCTGTGTTATTATAGGAGACAACTCCTCTGACTCCGTTGCTATTTCAGCTTCAACATCTTCCGTTTCAGAAGGCTCCGCTTTGCTGTCTTCAAACAAGCCTTTCAAGTCTTCTTCGCTCAAAGTTTCAGCGGCCTCAACGTCTTTGGAGCTTGCCGGAGCTTTGCCGGTGAAATCAGGAATCAAATCGCGCAAATCGCTGGATGCCACTGATATTTGATGATCTTTTTTGATTGTGCCTGTTTCTACCTGTTCTTGAAGAGCTTTTGCTGTGCAAGAGTCTTTATCTTGAGCTGAAACAGTTATATGTTCAAGTATTTTGCTTTCCGGCAACTTCTCAAACAATTTCAAGAAAGCTTCGGCAGTGCTATATACAGTAAGAACGCTTTCGTCAATGGAAGAAATAGTGTTCTGTGTGAATTCATCAAGAAGTATGGAGGTTTGCGTGCTGGCGGATCTGGCAGAGCTTACACCATCCGCAGCAAGATCTGGCACTTGTATGCCGGATGTCTTCAAAAATTCCCTAAAGCGTTCCCGGGCTTCAGTAAACTCTTTGAGCAATTCTCTGGGAGGCAACTCAACCAACCTTTGTATTTCTTCGCTTGTGCTTAATTCAGCCATGATTAAATAATATCCTTAAATAGTTTGCATTCAATGTCCTCAGGAATAAACTTCCGCCATTTTTTGAAAATTTCTTTATTAGAACAAGCCGCCATATAGCCAGGCAACCATAGAGAGCGTTCATAAGACTGCGGATTATACTCTGTTTTAATATCACGGCACTCAATCTGAGGCACGCTCCAGATTTCAGGAAGAATAGCGCCGTCAAATGATATTACAGTGGATATTTTGCGTGTTAATATCTCTTTCCATATATTGGGCAGAAGGGTGTCTGAAGAGATTTCAGTTTTTTGCCCGGAAATTTCGGCGATTAGTCCCGATACATTTTTGTTTGGCGGAACCAAGCAGAGGACCACGTTTGAGTCAGGCGCAAAGTTTCTGAACTTTAAAAGGGTCTTGAGAAAGTCAGAGCTGTTGTCCAAATCGTCAAACATTTCTTGGAGCGCATCGTTAAATTCGTCGAAATTGCTGGATGAATATGAATTGATTATCTCGCAGAAGTTGCTCATCAGAATAGAATTGCCGCACTGGATGACCAGCTCAAATTCAGAAGAGCTCAAAGGAAGCGCGGAAAGAGGATTTCTCACGCAAGCTGCGCTTAAGGCTTTGGCTTTTTTGCGGACGTTCTGCAAATTGCCTGAAAGCGCATTCAGCTTGGCGAACAAGTCATCAAGAACTTTGTTTGCATCTAAGTTGTTGAACTCATAATTTTCTGTCAGTTCCGGTTTTTTTGCTGTTCCCTTATTTTTTAAGGCATTTTCAAGTGTTGCCAATTGCGCGCCCTCTATCATGGCTCCGCCTTCAGTGGCGTCAATCACCGGGCAGTCGCAATCGCGAATAAGGCTCTCAAAAGTTTTTAGATAAGTATGGAGGGGCAATGATGTTTTAAGCATTTTTCCGTCAATTCCTTTTACATCGAACAACTCAAAACTTTCAGGATTGTCTTTATAATATGGGGTACCCATGGATTGACAATGGTATTCGCCATCTTTTAAAGCCAGATCAAAACCCGTCATAATTATTTCCGAAGGGTTAAGAAATTTTGCCAGATGGAAAGCGGAATGCCCCACGCATTGTCCGCTTTCCATCTGAAACAGTGACTCATTGAATTTGGAAAGCGCTTTGGGCATTTTTTGTTCGCCAGTATAAATGATTTTTCCGGGATATTTTTCAGTCAGCCAATGATTTGACCCCAAAGGAATAACCAGAGGAGTATTTTTCAAGATGTCGCAATGGTTCGCAAAAAAACGCCAACTAAGATATAAATCCTCTGCAGATACGATAAAGTCCGGGATAACATTGTTTTCCACAAGCGTGTTTAAGGACGCATCCGAGGCTATAATGACCGCGCGATCCGAATATTGGCTTAGAATCTTGACATTTTTGTCAAGCGAAGGCCCGGCCCCCACGATAACCATTATCTGGCCTTCAACAAAGGGCGAGAGAGAGAAAATTTTCCTGTTTTTTGCAATATTCAGCAATTGGTTCATCATAATATGCCACGAACGCGTAGCCCTGAATGCTGCGGAAGAGCAGGCTTCACGCTGAATCCATAATATGGTTTCCTCCAGAAATTTCGAGAACTCTGGCTCAAGACGTCGAAATCTTCGCGGCATATATACGGAGCTTCTGCCTAGAAACATTTTTGCTGTAAATTGATTAAGCTTGCCCGCAAGCGCTTCCCGGGCTTTCAGTTGATCCTTGCTCAACAATAAAATTTCCACATTCTCAGAGCATTCGCTGTTCTTTTCCCAGGCTTTCAACCTGTCGCAATTATCATCTACAACAAATATTCGCTCAAGTCCGGGCAGATATTTGAAAAGGCTTTTTATAGTGGCGGGAGAACAGGGAGGAATCACCAGAAGGGCAATTTTGCCTCGTCTGGGCGCGAGCGCTTCCAATGCCTCTGTTTGAGGCGAAACAGGGTCTTCCACAAATCTTTTCAGGCTGCCGTCTTCAAGCGCGAGGACCCACGACGCGTCGGGCGCGCTTCTATGAATCTTCCATTTCTGAAGTTTGTCCTCTAACGTTGACTGCATGCTTTCTCCCAATGATTTTTTTGTTTATTGCGCAAATGCCATGCCAAACTCGCAAATTCGCCCGCAAAAAAAATATAAGCGCAAGAATCAGACAAAAAAACTGGCAGGAATGCGCCCTTTTTTATCCAGCGCAATCCCCTCTTTTTTCAGAAGAAGACGCTTGATTCCGGCTCCTGACTGGTAATTGCCCGGGCTCATATCGCTTTTTGCCACCCTGTGGCAGGGAAAAAACAAGGGAAACGGGTTATTCCTCATCGCTGTTCCCACTGCTCTGGCCGCGCGTGGATATCCTGCCAATTCCGCGAGCCTGCCGTATGCAATCACTTTCCCGCATGGAACATGCCTGTAAAGACATAAAAGAATATTGCGCTCGAATTGCCCAAGCTTATTCAATTCCAGTCGATCCAAAGGAAGGATTTCTATTTCGCCTTTTATATAAGAGACCACCCGCGCGGAAAGCTTGCCCGACTCGTCGCAGGCGGCTTCAAATGGCGCAAGTTGTTCAAAGGCAATGCTATCTCGAGCAAGAGTCAGGCTTGAAAGCTTGAAGCAAGGCTCTTTAATCCAGGTCAGCGCAAAAAAGATTTCGTCCGCATGACAGATTGAGACGCAATTATTTTTGATGTTCATTTTGATTTCCTTCCTTAGGGCGTTGATATTATAGCATAACCCGGGAGTTTTGTTTCAAAGATGCTTGATTGGATAAAAATTAAAAATTTTGCCATTGTCGAAGAAGCCGACATAGAATTTGGCGAGCGCTTCAATGTGATTACTGGCGAGACAGGCGCTGGAAAGTCCGTTATAATCGGAACAATAGCCCTTCTGCTGGGAGGACGGGCTGACAAAAGCGCCATCAGATCCGGGTCGGACAGATGCGAGATCAGCGCTGGAATAACCTTGAGGCCGGATATTGCCGACAAAATAGATCCTATTCTTGACCAAACCGGAATCCAGAATTCCCCTGACATGCAACTGCAAGTTAGAAGAGTTATCACCCCCGCCAGCACACGAAACTTTATAAACGACACGCCCGCAACACTTCAGACATTGAAGCTCATAGGAGATTGCCTTGTGGACATTCATGGGGCAAATGAGCATCAGTCGCTTTTAAAACAAGCCGTGCAGCTTGAGCTTGTGGACAAATACGGGCGCCTCGAGAAAACAGTGGAAGAATGCGCCGCAATCTGCGCGGAAAGAAAAAAAGTAAGAGAGGAACGCGAAAAACTTCATTCCCAATTGCCTTCCCCTGTGGAAGCTGAACACCTGCGCATGAGCGTTTCAGAAATAGAAAAAGTATCCCCGGAGCCAAATGAAGACCGCGAGCTTTCCGCCCGACACGCTCTTGCCGCCAACTCAAAGCAAGTGGTCGAAATATCATCGCGAGGCGCTTACACCCTCAATGATTCAGACGCTTCAGTGACAGACCGGATGAGCGAAGTCTATCGCGACTTGCAGGAGCTCGAAAGAATTGACAAGGAAAAAGCCTCCAGTCTCCTTGTGCAATGCAACCAGATTTGCGAGCTTATAAGAGAATTGGCATTCGACATCGAAAATTTCGCGGGCAACATAGAGCTTGACGAAAAAGAATTCATGGAGCTGGAAGAGCGTCTTAGCGCAATACAAACCATCAAAAGACGCTATGGCCCGAGTCTTGAGCAAGTTTTTGAAACTCTGGAAAATGTCCGCGAACGACTCGCGCAGTTTCAGAATTCGGAAGAAATAAGAGCTGAATTTGACAAGCGCGAAAACGCGCTTAACAAGCAGTTGGCGGCAGTCACGGCCAAGCTCTCAGCCAGCCGCAAAAAAGCTGGCGCAAAATTCTCTGAAAAAGCCCTGAAGGAATTAAATAAACTCGGTTTCCTGAAATGCGAGTTCAGTGTTCATTTTGAAAAAACGGAGTCTGGCCCCAGAGGCTGCGACAAGATAGATTTTGTGTTTTCAGCAAATCCGGGAGAAAAAGTCCAGCCCCTCAGAAATGTCGCCAGCAGCGGAGAGATGTCAAGGGTAATGCTGGCCTTAAAAACAGTTCTGGCCGACGCCGATTCCGTGCCAATATTGGTGTTTGACGAAATAGATGTGAATATCGGCGGCGAAACCGCTTCAATTGTCGGGCAGGAATTAAAAAAACTGGCTAAAACCCATCAAGTCCTTTGCATTTCTCACCTTGCGCAAGTGGCGGCCAAAGCCGATTCGCATTACCGGGTCGAGAAGACGACAAGCGCGGGACGCACTTTTACTCAGATCATAGACTTGGACAAAAAGACCAGAACCCAGGAAATAACCAGAATGCTCGGCGGCTCAAAAGGAGCCATGACGCATGCAAAAGAGCTGCTGAAAAACTGAGAACAAAGCAATTGCAGCAGCGCGAAACTAAAATAAGCAAAATTTTGTTGCCGCTAGAAAAGATTTATATTGTTAATCTGCCTGAACTTAAGAGGGCTTACGCCAAATTGCTTTTTGAAAATGCGGCTGAAATGAAACTGGTCGCCATAGCCCGCTTCCTCTGTTATTTCGCTTATGTTTTTGTCGGAAAGCAAAAGCAGGCTCTGAGCCTCTTTCAGTTTAAGCTTCTTCTGATATTCCAACGGAGACGAGCCAAATGCCTGTTTGAAATTCCTGTGAAACTGTGATTTTGAAAGACGCGCAACGCTGGCAATCTCATCTACGGACAGGCGTTCCTTGTAGCGCTCATTTATAAATTTTATGGCGGAAGCAAGACGTTTAATCTGCAAAATAGCCTGAATCGAATCTTCCTTGACGCGCGAGTTTTCAACAATAAGCGCAAGCATCTCGCAGAGCAACTTTTTCCTCTTGACTGCGGAGCTGAAAAAAGATGTAGGCGTTTCTTCTGAAACCTCGTTCAAAGCCAAAAT
>CAZYVR010000093.1:0-13064 GCA_964651145.1 uncultured Victivallales bacterium
GCCTTCTTCTGTTGAGTTTTTGACAGTTGACGACTCATACGGCAACATGCCTGAACAGGTTCCCAACGAAGTGATTCCATATGTTTTAGACTGCCTGAACTCAAAGCCTGACAAACCTGCCCCGTTTATATGGGTTTACCCATTTGACGAGTACCATGAAATAACATACAATGACTCAGCGCGCATTAATGAGGTATTTTTTGGGGACTGGTTTATGCGCTCTGTCGTAAACAACGGCTTCCCTCTTAACACAGTTATAAGCTCCGCCAATTTCGCTTCGGCGGCGAAGTCAAACCTTGACGCCTTTAAAGAGTCTGTGCTTGTCCTTCCAACCGCGTCCGTCATCGGCAATGTTCTGGACACCTTGGAAAACTTTTTAAAAATCGGTGGGAACGCGCTTGTCTACGGTCCATTGGCCAATGCTGACAAGCGCTTGTCGAAGCTTCTTGGCCTATCAATCGCAAATCCGATTTCCGGGGAAATGCAACTGACAATAATGATGAAAGGCGACGACATTGAACAGGCTCGACCCGGAAAAATAAAGCATGACCCGCTTTTGTCAGGCGGCGGAATATGCGCAATCCTAAATGAAGAATCTGGCAATCCAGCAAAGATAACTGCAAGCGTAAAACAGGGCAATAAAACTCGAGCTGTGTCAGTCAGCTGCAGGAATGCAAATTGGAACGGAGGCTGTTTGGGATGGGCAAGAGGAACAAATTCCTTCACGCTTAATGACCCGCCGGGACATCAACCCAACATGTTGTCGCAGGATGAATGTTTCCATCCTGAACTGCTCATGCGCTATGCGCTATCGGAATTCGGATACAGCTTCCATTTTAAAAAGCGCAAAAACAAACAAAGAAATCCTGTCAATGCAATTTCACGCAACAACAATGCTTTTTACTTTGCCGGATTTACGCCGGATATAACCGTTGCGCAAAGCTTTCGCTGCCCACGGGGAGCCCCGCTTTTTCTGGACACTGAAACATGGATTGAGGATGGCTGTTCAACATATCATATGCCAAGAGCATGGCGAAAAGAATGCCGTGTTTTTGTAAAACAAAACGAAGGGTTTGTGAATTGCGTTGAGCGCACTTCCGTCATGGTTGGAGTCAAGCGCCGCTTCTATCTGTCCGGATTGAAAAAAGCAACAGTCTCATTCTTTCACGAGCCTGGCTCAGAGGCAAGCGTGGAGATGCTTCGCGACCCAAAAAGTCCATATTTTGTCGGAGACTTTGTGGAGTTTGAAAAAATGGAAGACAGCAAGGGCTCTTATCTTGTCGCAAAAAATATAAGCGGCGATCTGTTGATATCATGGAAATAACAGCAAAAAGGACTTGAGATGAAAATTAAAAGAAGAAAACCATTGTCCGCAAATGTCGGAATTCTGGGAGTGGGGCTCGACACATATTGGGAGCAATTTGACGGCTTGCTTGACGAAATGCTCCACAAGTTGGACATCTTTGTGAAAAAAGTTGAACGAAACGAAGTGAAGGCAATTAATTTCGGAATGATTGACAACGCGGAAAAAGCTTACGCTGCGCTGCCCAAGCTGAAAGCGGCAAACCTTGACCTGCTTTTTGTGGACATGGTCACCTACGCCACGTCGTCCACTTTTGGATGCATTGTCAGAGAGCTTGACGCGCCAATCGTGCTTGTGGCTCTGCAGCCGTTGAGCGCGCTGGATTATTCAAACGCGTCAACTTACATGCAATTGTGCAATGACGATTTTTGCTCCGTCCCGGAGTTCACCGGAGTGGCTGTCAGAATGGGCAAAAAAGCTCCTGAAGTCATAATAGGAACTCTGGAAGGCGATTCTGTTGCCGACGCAGAAATAGCCCAATGGTGCCAGATCGCAAAGGTTCTTGGCGACTTGAAGCGCGCAAGGCTTGGACATATGGGCCATGTGCTTGAATCAATGCTTGATATGCACACGGACCCCACGGCTTTGACTGCCGCCTTCGGATGCCACGCGGTGCAGTGCGAACCGGAGGAAGTGTTGCGGCATTGGGCTAAAATATCAGGAAATGACGAACTTGTCATAAAAAAGAAAGAAGAAATTTTGTCCTTTTTTGACACGCCTGATCCAGTTTCAGACCCTCTCACATGCAAGTTGAAAGAGGAGGACCTTGAAGTGGCGGCGCGCGCGGCGGTGGCTCTCGAAAAATTTATTGAAGACAAAAAACTTGACGGGCTGGCATATTATTACGAGGCTGAAGAAGGCTCAGAAATGCGAAAGCTTGTCACTAATTTTATTGTGGGCAATTCCATGCTGACAGCCGCTGGATTTCCGATGTGCGGAGAGTTCGACATCAAAACATGCGTGGCAATGTTGATAATGGATCGGCTGGAAATAGGCGGCAGCTTTGCTGAATTTCATCCCATTGACTTCAAAACAGGCTCCGTGCTTGTGGGACATGACGGGCCGCACCATTTAAACATCGCCGACAGCAAGCCGGTTATCCGCAGCCTTGACAAATATCACGGCAAGCCCGGCTCTGGAGCCGGGGTGGAATTCAAGATAAAAGAAGGCCCAATCACTATGCTGAGTATAGGCGTAAAGGCTGACGGAAAATTCAAAATGGTAATCGCCGAAGGAGAATCGGCGGCGGGTCCGATACCGCCAACAGGCAACACAAACACCCATGGCTATTTTAAGCCGGACGTCAGGACTTTTCTCAAACGCTGGGTGGCGGAAGGCCCCACGCACCACTTCGCGCTCGGCATAGGGCACCAGGCAAAAATAATTCAAAAGATTGCGGATATTCTGGGCATTGAGTCAGTCATAATACCATCGGAGTAGCTTATGAAAACGCTTGAAAATATTGTTTATAACAGCGCCTTCGGCTTTCGCGGAGAAGGCGATTTGTTTTTGCCAGACGCTCCCGATAATGCCCCGGCTGCCTTGCTTATTCATGGAGGAGGCTGGAACACCATGGACAGAAATTCAATTTTCGGCGTCGCCAGGTTTCTTGTTGAGCGCGGTTATGGCGTGTTTAACATTAACTATCGTCTTTTGAAAGACGCCCCGTGGCCGGCTTGTGGAGATGATTGCCTGAAAGCTTCAGATTTTATTATTGAGGCAAAGCATCCTGCCATGAGAATATTGAACAGAGAAAAATTGCTGGTAGTCGGAGCGTCAGCGGGCGGGCATCTCGCTCTTATGACCGGACTGCGTCTACCGCCAGAAAAAGCAAAGGCTGTTGTGGCAATTTCGCCTGTTGCCGACTTGGCGGCGGATTATGAATATTGCCCTTCCCGCTACACTCTTTTTTGCGGCAAGTCTTCCGTTGATGAGAAGATGTTAAAAGCGGCTTCCCCTGTTAATTTTATAACCTCCGACAGCCCTCCTGTTTTATGCCTTCACAGCATTAACGACAAAGTGGTCGAATCAAGTCAATCCACAAAATTTGAAAAAATTGGCAAAGAAAAAGGAGCGACAGTTGAAGCGCATTTTTTTGAAAGCTCTGAATCAGATCACGGAATATGGGCAGACAAAGCTCCTCAGCATCGCTTATTGCCGGAGCTTGAAGAAAGAATAGAGAAATTTTTGCGGGCATTTTGCTGAAAAATATGCTTATGGGATGAATATGTCGGACTTTGCAATATTGTATATGCATAAATATTGCGGAGAAAAACATATGAAAACAGCGTGTCTGACAGGAATCAAAAAAGTTGAATTAATCGATATTCCCAAGCCGGAAGCAAAAAACGGCAAGATGCTTGTGCGAATAAAAAGCTGCGGCCTCTGCGGCTCGGATCTTCATTATTACAGAGAAGGCCGGATCGGCGATTCCGCTTGCGAGTATCCGCATTTTATGGGGCATGAACCGGCAGGGGTGGTGGAGTCGGCGCCAGAAGGCAGCGCATTCAAGGCAGGCGACAGAGTCGCAATCGAGCCAGGCTTGCATTGTGGCGAGTGCGAATACTGCAAGGATGGCAGAATAAATATCTGCCCGAACGTGAATTTTTTGGCCAACCCCGGAACATCCGGGGCGTTTCAAAAATATCTGGCCCTTGACGAATCCCAGCTTGCAAAGATTCCCGACTCCGTAAGCTTTGACGAAGCCGCAGTCCTGGAGCCGCTCGGCGTGGCTTTCCACGCTGTTGTCAATCTCGGCGGAATAACGCCTGGCGACACAGTGGCGGTTTTCGGAGCGGGCGCTATTGGCCTGCTGACTCTGGAAATTGCAAAAGCGCATGGCTGCGGCACGGCATTTATTTCAGACCCTCTGGATTACCGCCTGGATTTTGCCCAAAAAAATATTGGAGCTGACTTCATCGTTAATCCCGGCGATGCCGACGCAATTGATTTAATAATGGAAAAGACCAGCGGCAGAGGCGTTGACCTCTCTTTCGACGCGGCCGGAACCCAGCAGAGCATTGTCCATGCTTTCGACGCCGCAAGAATCGGCGGCAAAACCATGCTCATAGGCATTCCGGAGTCTCCCTGCATAACATACAATCCTCATTCCATGAGACGGAAAGAATTGCAGATAATGAATGTCAGGCGCTCAAACAAGGCGCTTGAAAAATGCGTGGAACTCGTGGCCGAAGGGAAAATAAATCTCAAGCCATATGTCACCCATAAATTTCCTCTGGAGCAAATTGAGGAGGCAATTAAGATCACCGAAAGCTACGCTGACAATGTCATAAGGACAATCATTAATCCATAAGCGATTTTTTTTCGGTGAAAAATCGAAAAAGCAGGTTAAATTAGTTCTTTGACAAAAAAGTTAAAAACAAAAAAGACATCGGATAAAAATGAAAAAAGATTTTGCTCCGCCTCAAGTTACCATCGTTCTTGACAGGCTCCGCAGCGCGCATAATGTGGGCAATATATTCCGCATTGCGGACGCCGTCGGCGCAAAGGAGATAATTGCCTGCGGTTACACTCCGGCTCCGCCGCATCTAAAACTGGCCAAAACCGCCATGGGCGCCGATCAGATGGTGCCGTGCCGTCACTTTGAGACTTCTCTGGACGCGGTGAAAGCTCTTCGAGAGGAAGGCGTTAAAGAAATTCTGGCAATAGAAAGCGAAGGCGAGAGCGTTTGCGCATGGGAGAAGCAATACCAATTTCCGCTTGCCCTTATTCTCGGCAACGAGGCGTTCGGCATTGCCCAGGAAACGATTGAAGCGTGCGACGGCATTGTCAGTTTGCCTATGTTTGGGCAGAAAAATTCAATAAATGTGGGGAATTGCGCGGCAGTTGTCCTTTATTCTGTCATAGCTTATGCTAAAATAACACAGAACAATCGCAAATAAATTGGTTTAAAGGCTATGAAGATTGGATTGGAAGGCAGATATCTGGAAGACATCAAGCCATTGCTTGAGGAGGAAGGCTTTGTCTTTTCGAAGGAAAATCCTGAGATTATCATCACGCACGGCGGCGACGGCGCGTTGCTGGGAGCCGAGCGCAACCATCCTGGAGTCCCAAAGTTCCCAATAAGAGACAAAAAAACGGCTCCTCTTTGCTCGAAGCATTGCTATAAAAATCAAATTCAACTGTTGAAAAACGGATTGCTTAAACAATCAAGGCTCATCAAAATAGCCGGATTATTCAATGATAAAAAGCTTGTCGGCATTAATGATGTTTTTATTCACAACAAAGACATTGTCAGCGCCTTGCGCTATCGTGTATGGATCAATGACGTCCTTTACGCTGATGAAATTGTCGGCGACGGCGTGGGAGTCGCGACCGTTCACGGCAGCACCGCTTATTACAGAAGCATAACGCACAGCATTTTCAGAGTAGGCATAGGCCTTGCTTTCAGCAACAGCACAGAGCTTATAAATCATCTTGTGCTTCCTGAAGATTCTGTAGTGCGCGCAAAAATAATTCGCGGCCCGGCGCTTCTGGCGGCGGACAATTCACCGGACTGCATTGAGCTTGCCGAAGGCGACGAAGTCATTGTCAGAAAGACAAGCGACTATGCGGAAATATACGGGCTGGACATTTTCATGTGTCCCGACTGCCGCCTGCTCCGCCATCCGAGATCAAGGCCATTCTCTGTCTGCGAAAAATAAACGGAGCATTTAATATTATGAAATTGTTGATAAGCGCTGGGCCTACCCTTGAAAAAATTGATCCGGTGAGATTTATATCCAACCGTTCTTCTGGCAAGATGGGATATGCGCTGGCGGAAGCGGCGGCAAAAATTGGTCACGAAGTGTTTCTTGTCAGCGGCCCGGTTTCATTGCCGGCTCCCGCCGGGGTGGAAACTGTCCGCGTTGAGAGCGCGACGGAAATGTCTTCTGAAATAAAGTCCCGTTTCCATGACGCCGATGTCACAATTATGGCTGCGGCCGTGGCTGATTATCGCCCCGTCGCCGTTGCGGAAGGCAAAATCAAAAAGACAGCGGGAAATCTTTTGCTGGAGCTGGAGCGCACAGAAGACATTCTGGCGTCCCTTGGCTCAATGAAAAAGCCAGGCCAGATCCTTGTGGGCTTTGCGGCTGAAACATCAGACCTTATAAAAAACGCAAAGGATAAACTGAGCCGCAAAAATCTCGACTGGATAGTGGCCAACGATGTGGGTCGATCAGACAGAGGTTTCGCTTCCGACAGCAACGCAGTTACAATATTGTCCCAGAGCGGTCAAAAAATCGAATTGCCTCTGTCCGGCAAAAGAGAGATCGCGGCAAAAATAATTTCAATCATACTTGCCTGATTGGCTTCGTTTGGTTTTTTTACTTTTCCTTGAAATAGTCCCAAACGACTTTCGCAAAGTTTTGTCCCATGTTTATCCAATCGTCATGCAACGGAGCATAGCCGAGCCCATCGGCTTTTATGGCGCGCAATTCGAAGACCATGGCATCTATCCCAAAAAGTTCTTTCAAGCCGTCGGAAAAAGATCCCGGGTTGTGAAATTCCGGGTTTGTCGCGCCCTCGGTGAACCATGTGCGCTTCTTCAGTATGCTTTCAAACCTTAGCATCCGGATTCTGTAGGGGTCGTTTTCATTCTCGCAGTAAGCCAGATGCAAGCCCCCCTGGGAATCATTATGAATGCAGATTGCCATTTGTGGGAGCTTGTTTAGTCTTTTCTGCTCATAAAGCCAATTTAGAAGGCCTGCGTTTTCGGGCGCAAGCTTTGGGTCGGGCGGAGTGTCGGGCGCCCAGTTTCTATTCAGGTCTATTCCTTTTATATTAAATCGTGTCATGCCGCGATAGACCCCGTCTTTGGCGGCCATCGGCAATATGCTGAAGCACACGTCTTTTTTTATCTCGGCTGCCTCTTCTCCATCGCCGAGCGCAAGATGCCTCATCAGGCCCTCGAGGAGCCAGCTCCCTCCGCTTTCCCATGGATGAGCCCTGCCTCGCAAGAGGATTCTGTTCTTTGCGTCGGGATTGCCTATTTCTATCATCTCCAGTGGACGCCCTTCAACAGTTGAGGCAAAATTATAAACGCGAACATCTTTTTCATCTTTTATTTCGCTTATTGTTTTTTGCAGATGAGAGTCCGCATATGGCACAAGGCGCGCCACTTGAGTTGTTTCGCTTTTCAGTTCGATGACAAATTCCTTGCTGCAACCAGAATGCTCCGAAAGCGCGTAATCAATATTTTCCCATGACTGTCCGTCATAGGAAACGGCAACCACCATGTCATTTGCCATAAACGCCTTATATGGAGTGCTGTTCCAGCACCCATTCAAGTGCCTGAACCTGAACGTTATTTTTTTGCCGACAAGCTCAGGAGAAGCTTCAATTTTAAAGTTCAAATGGGTGACCTGGTTGTTTGGCGAAAATCTCTCATGGTCAGGAATGACATCCAGATCAATTGCTCCGTCTTCCATTTGTTCCCAACGCAAAACCGAAGCGTTTTCGTAAAAAGTGTTGATAAATATTCCGTTCATTTCTCTGTCCCTATTGCTTTATTTTTATGAATAAATAATCCGGCGATGCTTTGTCCAGCCAGAAAAAGATTTTCCTTTGTTGCTGCCAGAGCCTCATCAAGCGTGCATGGTCCCGTAGAAATGCTGAAGGCGGCGTCAAACATATTGTGAAGATTGCCAAGATCGCCTTTTAGCGCGCCCGACAAAAGAACAATCGGAATGTTTGCTTTTCTAGCGGCGTCCGATATTGCCGCGCAAAGTTTGCCTGACGAAGTTTGCGCGTCAGTGCAGCCTTCGCCTGTTATAATCAAGTCGGAGTCTCGCAGCTCTTTCTCAAGGCCCGTTATGTCAATCATCAGTTTTGCGCCCGATTCGATTTTGGCTCCGCAGAACGCGCGCAGCCCGACGCCCAATCCGCCAGCGGCTCCGTCGCCTGGACTTTCCGCGTTGTCAATCAAGCCTTCTTTTATGAGGACATCCGCAAAATTGGCAAGGTTGGATTCAAGCTGCTCCACCATTTCAGGGCTTGCTCCTTTTTGTGGCGCAAACACGCGGGCGGCTCCATTTGAGCCAAGAAGAGGATTTGTCACATCGCACGCCACGCGAATTTTCACTTTTTTCAGACGCGGGTCCACCCTTGAAGTGTCTATTGAGCGCAAGTCGGCAAGGCTGCCGCATCCGCTGGCAAGCTCTTTGCCGTTGGCGTCAAGAAGGCGATAGCCAAGAGCTTGCGCCATTCCGGCTCCGCCGTCCACCCTTGCGCTGCCGCCTATTCCAACTATTATTTCGCGAATGCCTCTGCCAAGGATTTCCCTGATGATTTCGCCTGTTCCATATGTGGTGGCCGTCAAAGGATTCAATTCTTCGCGCGTCAGAAGCTCCAAGCCGCTGGCTGACGCCATTTCCATTACAGCCGTGTCTCCGTCGCCGATAATTCCGAATTCCGCTTCAATTTTGCGTCCAAGAGGGTCGCGGGCTTTTATTTTCTCAATTCTGCCCGCCGTCAAACACATGGCCTCCATTGTGCCCTCTCCGCCATCAGCCATGGGCATTGACACAACCTCTGCGTCAGGAGCAACGCTTAATATTCCTTTTTTAATGGACTCACACACTTGCGGACTGCGCATGCAGCCTTTGAATGAGTCCGGAGCTATTATTATTTTCATAGCACTTTCTGTTTTTGAGCAAGTTAATATTGCTTTTATAATGTAATAAAGCCGTCATTTATTTTTTTGCAATTGAGCTGAAAGCGGATATTTTTTTTATTTTTATTGCAAATAGCTTGAGAAAATTTTGATTTGCGAATTATAATAGGTTATAATATTTTATGCAACTAAAGCAAGAGAACCAAATAAGGAGCTGCATCCGCGAGATTTAGCGTTTCTTAAAATATACGTTAGAGTAGAAATTTTATGAAAGATCAGAAATATCAATTTAAATGCGCGATTAATTTTCACAAGAAGCTTTTGATTTGTCCGCAATGCTACGAGCCGCTTTCACATGTGGATATAGAAAATTTCACACTGTGCCCGTACTGCGATTTTTCTTTTGAGCAAAGCAATGAGCTGGAAGATTTCATACTGCAGCCCGTTATTGACAGTTGGGTCAGCCAATTCAGCAAATTCTCATCGCGCAATTCGCTTCCATTCTCGGAGTCCGAGATATTCTAGCTATTTGATGGCTTCGTCTGTCTGTTCGACGGAGCCGCCAAAAGTTCTGAAAAATAAAAAAAGCCGACAGAGTCGGAATAAAAACCGGACTTTGTCCGGACGTCATCCAGCGGCGGAATCGCTGGTCGCTAAAAGCGAAAGCTGTTGGCATATAAGAAATTAGGCGACAGCGCTCATGGCGCATTTAAAGCCTGCAGCTTGTTGGGATGCGAAGCGACAACAAGCTTTATTTCGTTACAGAGCCAGCTCCCGAGGCTTTTGGCGGGCCGTCGGATTACGCTGATTTGCATTTTTTTTTAAATATTTTCTTTCTTAGCTTGACTATATGGCAAACAAGCCTACTTTATGTGCTCTGTGTGTCTTGAAATCCACCGCTCATGCAGTTGTAGAGAAGGCGCTTTTTTAGTAGCAAATAGAACTAATAAATTATAAGTTTCAGAGGATTATTATGAAGGTTAGAGCTTCAGTAAAACGCAGGTGCGAGTACTGTCAGGTTGTTAAAAGAGAAGGGGTTGTCAGGATTCTTTGTTCGCGCAATCCACGACATAAACAGAGACAAGGATAATTTAGAGAGGATTAATATTATGCCGCGAATCATTGGAGTAGACATTCCGGGGAAAAAGCGAATTGAATTCGCATTGTGCTACATATATGGCATTGGCCCGGCAGTAGCTTTGGAAATCATTGAAAAAGCAAAAATTCCTAGAGAAACCAAGGCTGACGATCTTACTGACGCACATATTTCAGCCATAACAACCCTTCTTCAGGACGAATATATGGTTGAAGGAGATTTGCGTCGCAGAATTGCTGGCGATATTCGCAGGCTTCAAGCCATAGGATCCTATCGTGGATTCAGGCATCGCAGAAGTCTTCCGTGTCGCGGGCAAAGAACAAAAACAAACGCGCGCACTAGAAAAGGCCGCAAGCAGACAGTTGGCGCTATTCGTGACAAAACTCAGCGTAAACTTGCCGGCACCTAAAAGCGCGTCTGAAAAGTTAATAAAAAATATAAATATTATTAGAAAGGCATTGTCTAAATTATGGCTGAAGAAACTCTTAATAAAGATGAAGTTTTGGCAAGCGTGCAGGAGCCGCAGGTTGCGCCTTCCGCTAAAGAAGCTTCAACAACCGCCGAAGGCGCGGAAGAGGCTCCAAAGCGCAGAGCCAAATCTGGCCGTTACGTTCCGGCTGGCATAGCTTATATTCACGCTACATTCAACAACACAAAAGTGACTTTTACCGATATGCATGGAAACGTTCTCTGCTGGTCTACTGGCGGAAAAAACGGATTTAAAGGTTCGCGCAAAAGCACCGCTTATGCGGCGCAAGTTATTTCAGGCGATGCGGCAAAAAAAGCCCAGGCTCTTGGAATGAAAGAAGTTGAAGTTCGCATTAAAGGTCCAGGATCCGGGCGTGAATCCGCAGTTAGAGGGATAGCGGCAGTCGGCTTGGAAATTACTGCGATAAAAGATATTACGCCTGTTCCGCACAATGGTTGCAGGCCATGCAAGAGACGTCGCGTCTAATTGCGTTTTTAAAATTCGCTTTAACATAAACAATAATTAAATAATTACTGGAGTAATAAGAAAATGGCTTTTGCTAATGCTTTTCCTATGCCTCAGCGTCTTGAAATAGATGAAAGCACGGCCAGCGATAGATATGCAAAATTTACAGCCGCTCCATTTCAGAGCGGTTTCGGCCACACTCTCGGCAATTCTATGCGCCGTGTATTGCTTTCGTCTCTTGAAGGCGCCGCTATTTCCGCAGTAAGAATCGACGGAGCTTCGCATGAATTTGCTTCTCTCGATAGCGTTGTGGAAGATGTCACTGAAATCATTCTTAATCTTAAAAAGATCAGACTGAATGCTTTTGGCGATCTTCCTAAAACGCTTGAAATTAGAAAAGACAAATCAGGTGAAGTTACAGGAGCTTCTATTGTTACGGACGGCACAATTGAAGTGCTTAATCCGGAACAAGTCATCTGTACTCTGGATAAAAAAGGCTCTTTTCGCGCCGAGATTGAAATTATCAAAGGCAGAGGATATCTTCCTGCTGAAAAAAGCAAGGATTTGACCACTCTCCCATTGGGAACTATTCCCGTGGACTGCCTCTTTTCGCCGGTTGAAAGAGTAAGATACAACGTCGGCGCAGCTCGTGTGGGCGAAGAGACAGAAATGGACAGTCTTGCGCTTGAAGTATGGACTGATGGCAGAATAACCCCTGAAGACGCGGTTGAAAGAGCAGCCAAAATCCTCAAGGATCACCTCAGGCCATTCCTCGGCTCGCAAGCAGGCGAAGAAGATGTTCTTTCCACAATCAGCGAAGAAGAACAGAAAATGTTCAAGGTTCTTTCGCAGGATGTTGAAATGATGGATCTTTCTGTTCGCGCCATGAATTGTCTTAATAATGCCAACATTAAGTTGCTTGGCGAACTTTGCATGAAAACAGAAACTAGAATGCTTAAATATAGAAACTTCGGCAAAAAGTCGCTGGACGAGATTAAAGATAAACTCGAATCTATGGGTATGTCACTGGGCATGAACTTCAGCGAAGAAATGTCTGTTGCCTTGGAAGCGGAAGCCGAAAAAGCTAAATCCGAAGGCCAGGAGGAAGAATAATGCGCCATAGAAAACATACTTTTAAAATAGGACGCGATGGAGCTCATCGTAGCGCCATGCTGGCCAACATGGTCAGCAGCTTGTTCGAATCCGGTGAAATTCGCACAACGGTGGCCAAAGCCAAAGAGGCTCGTCGCTTTGCTGAAAAAATGATTACATATGGCAAAAAGGCCGATCTTCATCACAGACGCCTTGCCATTGCCAAACTCAGAGACAGAGACGCGGTAAAAACTCTTTTTGACGAAGTCTCGCCAAGATATATGGATCGCAACGGCGGATACACACGCATTATCCGTTTGGGCACCCGCATTGGCGATGCAGCAGAAATGTGCATTCTTCAACTTGTGGAAGAAGATGTTAAAAAGAAGACTACAAAGAAGCCTAAGAAAACTGAAGAAAAGGCTGAAGTTGCTGAAAAGGTCGAAGTTGCTGAAACAGTTGCAACGGAAACTCCGGCAGAAGAAGCTTCAACTGAAGACAAGGCTGAATAAAGACAAAAATAGATTATTTTTAAAAAACCTCGGTTCGCCGAGGTTTTTTTTTAGGACAAAGGGGAATGTTCATCCATGAATTTTGACTACAGCACGCGCACAGTTATAGTTACTGGCGGCATACGCGGGATCGGCCGCGCCGTCACCGAAGCTTTTTTGAAAAGCGGAGCATCCGTAGTTGCCACATATGTCAGCAATGACACGGCGGCAGAAAAGTTCAAAAAAGAATGGAGCGACCACCCCTTGGAGCTTGCAAAGTTTGACGTTTCAGACTACGAGAAGGTCGAAAAGTTTTTTTTCGAATTTGACAAAAAGCATGACGCGCTTTACGCGCTTGTTAACTGCGCGGGCATTCGCAAGGACAATGTGGTTGGAATGATGCCTCCGGAGGATTGGAACTCGGTTCTTTCAACAAACCTTTCAGGCACATTTAATATGAGCAAATTCGCAGT
>CAZYVR010000093.1:13074-16732 GCA_964651145.1 uncultured Victivallales bacterium
CTTTGCCCCATAAATCCCTTTTTTCCAGAAGTCGATGTTATGCTGATTATTCTTCCAAAACGGTGTTGCATCATTTTGGAAGAATAATCAGCATAACATCGCCTTCTGGAAAAATGGGATTTATGGGGCAAAGCAATTACGCCGCGTCAAAAGCCGGACAGGTGGCTTTTACTAAATCTCTCGCCAAAGAAACTGCGAAACGCAAAATCACTGCAAACTGTGTGTCGCCTGGATTTATTGACACAGACTTGATAGCTGACCTTCCTGAAGAATTGCGAAAAGAATACAAGTCGCAAGTTCCCTTGAAAAGATTTGGGACGCCGGAAGAAGTGGCTTCGGCGGTCCTTTTCCTTGCCTCGGAAGAAGCTTCATATATAACCGGAGCCACCTTGGAAGTTACCGGCGGACTTTAAAGGAGGAACACAATGGATTTTTTGCAGCTGAACGGAAAAAAAATTCTGATTTTTGGAATAGCCAACAGAAAAAGCGTGGCTTTTCATATTGCTTTGCTTTTAAAAGAAGCCGGAGCTGAAATAATTTGTTCTGTCTACGGAGAAGAACAGAAAAAAACAATAGACAAATATTTTCCTGGAACGCCTGTTTATCTCTGCGATGTGTCCGATGAAAAGAACATGGAAAAAATAGCCGAAGACATCGGCCGCGAACACAAGAATATTTACGGCCTTGTTCATTCGGTCGCCTTCGCCAACTTTTCTGAGGGGCTGAAGCCTTTTCATGAAACTTCAAAAAAAGATTTCCTGCAAGCTTTCGACATCTCATGCTATTCTTTTATCAGCATGACATCGCTCTACAAGCCTTATATGGATCCGAACGGCGCAATCATTACAATCTCCATATCAAGCACTGAAATGACAGCTGAAAATTATGGATACATGGCTCCAATAAAGGCGGCGTTGAACTCCAGCGTCTGTTTTTTGGCAAAATCCCTCAGCGAAGACACACGCATAAGGGTCAATGCTGTCGGCGCGGCATTGCTGAAAACTTCCGCCTCGGCTGGCATCCCCGGCTATGTGGAGCCATATTTGTACGCCGAAAAAGCCACAATCAGAAAAGAGGCTTTGAAGACAGAGGAAGTGGCTAATGTGGCGGCCTTTCTGCTCAGTCCGCGATCAAGCGGCATCAACGCAAGAACTGTAATTGTGGATGCGGGAATGTCGAGAAATTTTTTTGACAAGGAAATCGTTTCGAAAGTCAATCGATAAATATTCCCTTTAAGCCTCTTACCTTGGTGTTTTTCATTTTTTCAGCTATGCTGACAAGCTCAGTGTCTGAATATGTTGGCTCGCGGAGAAGATCCTCGTCTATAATTTCAACAGGATTGAATTGCTGAAGCGTCCAGCCTTTTAAGCCCAAATCATCAAGCTCCTGCCTCATTGCGCGCAAGTCGTCCCTTGAAAGGAGTTTTTTGTGCACTGTAGTGCGCACGTCAATAAAAATATTCTCATCAACCGCATACTTTATAAGCTTATGAACTTTTTTAGCCAAGTCGGGAACGCGTGAGCACGAAACCTTGTTGTAAGATATTGGAGGAGCTTTGTAATCGACACCCAAAGCGTCAATGTGACCAGCCTTGTGATGCTCTATTACCTCGTCTGGATTGCTGCCGTTTGTGTCAAGCTTCACAAGGAAACCCAGCTGTTTGATTTTTTCTATGAATGGGCCGAGTCCTTTGCGCAAAGAAGGCTCGCCGCCGCTTACGACTACGCCATCGAGCTTGTTTACTCTTGTTTTGAGGAAATTGTAGACTTCTTCCTCTTCAATCAACGGCTGGCTTTCCGGGTCAAAAATCAAGCATGGATTGTGACAGTAAGCGCATCTGAAGTTGCACTCGCCCACGAACACCACGCAAGCCATCTTGCCGGGGTAATCCACAAGGGTAAATTTTTGCATCCCGCGTATATTCATTTGAAAATTTGCCTTAAAAAAATTAAAAAAAATCCCCTGCTGTCAATAGCAGGGGATTTATAAAAACAAACTATGCCACTGCTTCTTTTTCATTCATTTCTGAAGTTCCAAGATAAGTCTTTCTGTCTTTGAACTCTTCTTTTTTGCCTTTGTTCCAGTTAGTTACCGGCCTGAAATAACCACATACCCTGCTGTAGACTTCTGTTTTGCTTCCACACTTCGCCATTATCTTCTCTCCCTGTTTTATATATGTTGCTTTTTTGCTTCAGCTCTTCTCCATAGGGTGGCATAGACAAGAAACTGAAATTAAATTTATTTTTAATGCTCTTCTAACTTTCAACTCCAAAAAAATTACGATCCGACAACTTTAAAATTTTCTTTCGGATCGTTCACTTCCTCCATTTCCATTGGACATTCGTTGTGCTCGCCTGGAATATATCCATGAACAGGGCAAATGCTGAATGAAGGAGTTATGGTAAAGTAAGGGATTCTATAATTCTCCGCTATTTTCTTTACCAGGGACGCGACTTGTTCTCCATCAGTTATCCGCTCGCCCATGAAGCCATGGAATACCGTTCCGCCAGTATAGCGGGACTGCAGAGGCTCCTGAAGGTCCAACGCCTCAAACAAGTCGTCGGTGTATCCCACAGGAAGCTGCGAGGAGTTGGTGTAATAGGGGTTGCTGTCGCCTGCGCAAATAATGTCTTGATAATTTTTTCTGTCAAGCCGCGCCAAACGGTAGCTTGTTCCTTCGGCCGGGGTGGCTTCCAGATTGTAAATATGACCGGTTTCCTCCTGGAAATCTGAGATTTTATCTCTCATGAAATCAAGCACTTTTATTGCGAATTCTTCGCCTGGCTTGTCGCATATGGAGCATCCCAGGAAATTGAGGCACGCTTCATTCAAGCCGACAAGCCCTATGGTCCCGAAGTGATTCTTAAGCGTTCCAAGATAAGTTTTGGTATATGGCAGCAAGTCGCCATCAAGGTGGCGCTGAACTACTTTTCGTTTGATTTCCAAAGAATCCTTTGCCATGTTCATCAGGTTGCCGAGACGGGAGAAGAATTCTTTTTCATCCTTGGAAATATATCCCAGCCTTGGCATGTTCATTGTGACAACGCCAATTGAGCCTGTCTGCTCGCCGGCTCCGAAAAGCCCGCCAGTTTTGTTGCGAAGCTCGCGTATGTCCATCTGAAGGCGGCAGCACATGCTTCTTACATCGCCGGGATTCAGGTCGCTGTTTATAAAGTTCTGAAAATATGGCAATCCGTATTTCCCCGTGACTTTGAAAAGCAATTTGGCGTTGTCGCTGTCCCAGTCAAAATCATCGGTGATATTGTAAGTCGGAATTGGGAATGTGAAAATTCTTCCGTCCCTGTCGCCTTCGCTCATCACTTCCAGGAATGCGCGGTTGATCATCTCCATTTCATGCTTGTAATCGCCGTAATATTTGCCGTCCTTGATCTTTCCGCCGATAATAATCGGAGAGTCTTTAAGATCTTCAGGAACAACCCAGTCAAAAGTCAGGTTGGTGAAAGGTGTCTGTCCCCAGCGGCTGGCTATGTTCAAGCCAAACACAAACTGCTGGATATTCTGTTTTACCTTAATATAGTCAAGCTTGTCTTCACGCACAAAAGGAGCCAGCATCGTGTCAAAGGAGTTGAACGCCTGCGCGCCCGCCCATTCAGTCTGCAAAGTAGAAAGAAAATTGACGATCTGCCCGAGGGCTGTG
>CAZYVR010000094.1:0-16717 GCA_964651145.1 uncultured Victivallales bacterium
GCGTTTTCTATCACATCAGCCGAATGCCCTTTGACATGCGCCACAAGCGCGGCGGCCATTGCCGAAGCCACGCCGATCTCGCCCTGGCACCCCACTTCCGCGCCGGAAATACTGGCGTTGTGCTTGGCTATAAAACCCATTGCGGCAGCGACAAGCATGCCTTCGCCCAACTCGCGGTTAAGGGCAAAAAAATGGTGCTTCAGCAGGTAAAGAACGCCGGGGATGACACCGGCGGAGCCGGACGTGGGAGCTGTAACCACCTTGTGGCCAGCGGCGTTTTCTTCGGAAACAGCCAGTGCGTAAGAATTCAAAAATGCGAGAAAACGGTCAGGACTGTTCCCCAGCCTTCCCGCCCTTCTGTAAAGTTCCGGCGATTTTCGCCCAAGCTTGATGGGGCCGGGAAGAAGCCCGTTCGCGTTTACCCCTCTTCCGACGGCTTCACACATTGCGATCATCACCTCGTCCAGCTTCTCAAAAACCCTTTCTTCAGAAAGCCCGCTGAGCGCCATTTCGTTGCGCAGGATAAGTTCAGGCAATCTTAGGTTATGTTTCTTGAGGAGCTTCTTCAGTCCTGCCATGGAACTGTATTTATAAGGTGGTTCAGGCGGTTCAGTCTCAGTCTCGTCTTTGCATTTGATAAATCCGCCGCCAATGGAATAGTATTCTTTCTCAAAAAGTGTCTTCTTCTTAGAGACAAGCTTTAAGATCATTGTGTTTGAATAAGGGAAATCTGTTTTGACCTCGTCAAAATAAATGTCCTCGCCCGTCACCGGAAAAGAGAAATCCCCGACTAGCACAGCATATGTGTCTTTCTTGTCTTTCAAAAGATTTGTAAGCGCGGCGCAATCGCAATTTTTTGGCTTCCAGCCAAGCAGTCCGCCCAGAATCGAACGGTCGGTGCCATGGCCTTTGCCCGTGGAGCTTAATGAGCCGTAAAGATGAATTTCCAAGCCTGTGGCTTTTGCAAGCAACTTTTCGGGCAACTTCTGGAGCTCCTCGAGAAAGCATCCCGCCGCCTTCATGGGGCCGATGGTGTGGGAACTGGAAGGTCCTGGCCCGATCTTGAACAAATCAAAAACAGATATATTTATTGCTTTTTTCATACTTGATTCCGCATTTTTTTTTAACACATTGCTTTCCATATTGACCGCTCAAAGCAAGCGCAACTTGAAACACTTGTAAACTACAGCAGAAATGAAGCTTTTGCAAAAACAAAAAGCGGCACCTTTGCGAGCGCCAATTATGATTTCTATTTTTTAAAATTAGACCAAAGATTATGAACGGGCTCTTGACAAATAGACCAGAAAAGTATATATTGATATGGTGAATCGATGGAGTTGATTATTTATGTCTTTTAAGTTGCCCAAGTACATTCAGTTAAAAGAGAAAATCAAGAGGAAAATATTGAGCGGCGAATTGTCCGAAGGCTCACTGTTGCCCTCTCAAAGAGAATTGATGGACTCTGAACATGTCAGTTATTCCACCGTGACCAGAGTTTTCAGCGATCTGACGCACGATGGTTTGATATACCGCAAACAGGGAAAAGGCACTTTTGTGTCTGACGGGGTTAATGTCAAATTAAATGCCCAGGAAAAATTTAACGCTAAAAATACAGAAGAGAAAACAATATATATTGTCACAAACAGGCCTTTTCTGGAAAGTGTGCCCGAGGATTCGGAGTTATTCAGCCATTACTACAGTGTCACTGAAATGACCCGTGGCATATTGGAGTCCTCCATTAAGCATAACGTAAAAATAGAAAATCTATATTTCACGGATGAAGAATTAGTTTATCCCGACCGGTTGCTTGAGCGCCTTGCCAACAAGCCTAACATTGGCTTTTTCTTTTTCCATTATTCAGGAGTTGAGCCCTTGATTCTCGCTTTGAAAAAGCAAAATATCCCTTACTTAGTTCAGACTGCCATGAATGGCCTTGAAAAAGACATCAACTGCATTGTGACAAATGTAAAAACGCCATTCCGCCTTTTAACACAGGCGCTGATTGACAGCGGGCACAGGCAAATAGTATTTGTCGACTCCCTTTCTGAATCTCAAGATGAACCATGGGCAGAGCCTAAATTGCAAGGTTACAAACAAGCTTTGAATGACAATGGAATAGTCTTTGATGACAGCTTGATCATCAAAACGGAATCCCAGCCTGATATAGCATCGAAAAAAACTCTTGCCTTTCTTAAAAAGCAAGCCGGTAACCTTCCGACTGCATTTATTGCCATCAACGATTTAAGGGCGCTTGGAGTTATGGACGCTCTCAAAAAATACGGGCTAAAAATTCCCAAAGACGCTGTCGTGACAGGATTCGACAATATTCCTCAGGCGGCCATAGCCAAGCCGCCTTTGACAACACTCGGAAGGCAATGCCTAGAAATCGGATTTGAAGCGGTAAGGCTTTTGATCAAATTCATTGAAGAGCCAGATTTGCAGCCGCTGACAAAAATAATGACAAGCAAGCTGATAGCAAGAGAATCCTGCCCTATTGAAGTTCCGCATGAACTCTTGCATTATCCCAAAAAATGAATATAAAAATTATAAACATAAAAAGGAGAGCCATGGAAAACCCTTTCATGCAAAAAAAGGAAAAGCTAGTTGGGTTTACGCTTATTGAATTGCTTGTTGTAATTGCTATTATAGCAATTTTAGCGAGCATACTGTTGCCTGCCTTGTCAAAAGCAAGAGAAACAGCAAAAATGATTCAATGCAAGAGCAATATGAAGCAGGTCAATATTTGCCTGCTTTCTTATGGCAATGACTACCAAGGCTTAATTCCAAGATCCTATGGAGGCGGGTCTTCTGGAGACGGCTACTATTCGTGGAATTCTCTTGTTTATGCATATATCACGCCTGAAGTTCTTCCTTTAAAGGCCCCCTCAGTGGACAAAGCAAACATATTTTGTCCGTCAGCCGAGAGCGCGCCTTACATGTTCACCACGTATGCCATAAACATACAAGCTGGCGGAGCTGGCTGGAATTGGTGGGAAGGGTATATTGGCAAATATTGCAATATGTATCGCGCGAAACGACCTTCCGAAGTTTTTCTGGCTGGCGAAAAGTTGCCAAGCGCAACAGGAGGAGGATATGCCATTAACCGCTCATATATCCCTCCTGTAATACGCCAGGACGACCCACAATACAACGTCGCTATGCGTCACAACAAAGGCGGCAACTGGCTGTATTTTGACGGCCATGTCGAATGGCACAAGGGAACAAGAGCGTGGTCCTATCTTGAGCTGGGAGAAAACCTTGAAAAAGAATGCTATTAACTTAAAAAATAATAATCAAAAAGGGAAAAGATGAAGAAATTTATTGTCTGTATTGCCGCAATATCCTGCTTGAGCACATCCTTGCTGGCGCAGGAAAGCCTTGATGAAAAAAATCTAATGCTGTACTCCAGTTTTGACTCAGGCGTCAAGCCGGACATGGTCAAAAATGACGCAGGAATTAAAGACGCGGAAGGAAAATTTCAATTAGTTTCAGGAAAATATGGGAAAGCTGTTTACTTTGGAGAAGGCAAAAAAAATCCCTGCGAACTTGTATATTCAGCAGGAGAAACCTTCAAAGGCGATGAATGGACAGTCGCGGCATGGATAAAACTGGACACTTCTGGCAAAGATCGCGGGACAGTATTCAGAGCTTTTACCACGGGCGGATGGAAAGACGGAGACCTATTTGCGCAGTTCGATAAATGGAACAACTTCATTTTCAACATATTCGACGCGAAAGGCAACTATTGCGACAGCAGAATTTCATCCAAAATTATTCCCGCGCAAAAATGGACTCATCTGGCTTTCACATCAAAAAACGGCAAACAAAAAATATATGTCAACGGAGTGGAGGTGAATTACACAACACAAAAAGATGTGCTTGATCCAGGCCGCTTTCAGAAATACATAAGAATAGGACATTGCTCAAAAAATGCGTCCCCATTGAAAGGCTCCATTGATGAGCTGAAACTTTACAACAAAGCCCTTGACGAAAAAGGATTAAAAGGGGCAATGAACCCCGGCCCTAAAAAAGAAATTACAGATTTAAAGCCCACGTTTTATGTGCCGTTTGAAGGGGATGTGGAGCCGGCGTCAGGCAGTCCGGACGCGTCAGCCAACTACAGCAAAATAAACTTTGCAAAAGGAGTCGTCGGAAAAGGCGTTGTCATTATGCGCCATGGATATGACTCCAAAGGCGTTTTAAATTTCAAAGGGATCCCTGGGCTTTTTGGCGACGCAATGAGCTTGTCATTTTTCTTTATTCCCGAGTGGGAGGGAGCCTCCGATGATGAACACGGCCTGTTGGCCTCGAAAGGCGACGGAGCCAATTGGATAATAAAAGAAAAGAATGGAGCGCTTAGCTTTAAGCTGACCTCCGGCGACAAAAGCGCAAGCGCGCAATTGTCGACAAAGCAATGGAAGAAAAAACAGCCTGTATTCATCTCAGCCGGCTACAGCATTTCCAAAAAGCAAATGCATCTTTCAGTCAATGCGGAAAAAATAAAAGAAGCTCCTTTGCCATCAAATTTTTCTTTTTCGTCAACTTGCGGCAAGAATGCCCTGCTGATTGTGGGCGACACTCTCACGGTTGAGCGTTTCCAAAAGACACAAGCCAACGGAGTTCTTGACGAAATCCGCATTTTCGACAAAGAATTAACTCCAAAAGAATGCAAAGCTGAATTTGCAAGAAAAGACACAGCTACAGCCGTTGTCGCTAATAAGGGATGGACAATAAAAGAAATACCGCCCTCCATTGAAGAGCGCAAACTTTGGGACTTGAACGGAGCATGGAAAAGCTCCACAGCAACAAGAGAGCGAATTTGCCTAAACGCTCTCTGGCGTTTTCAACTCACCAATTCGCCCAATCAAAGCCCCAACCCAAAAGATTGGCAATACTTGGCGGCTCCCGGCCGCTACAGCGGCGAAGGCAATGGCAGAAGCGACCACCAATTTTTGATAAGAGACAAAAATCTTAAGCCAGTAAAAGCAAATGGAATGAACCAGAAATGGAAAGGGAAATCGGGAAGACATTATCGCAGCGCATGGTTTGAAAGGGCTTTCAAAGCCAATCCTGACTGGAAAAATAAAATCATAACTCTTTGCTTTGAAGAGCTTGGACTAACTGAAAGCGGACTGCTGTTTCTCAACGGCAAAGAAATTGCGGAACTATCCGACCAAAAAGAATATAAAATAAACATTCCCGCAAATTCTTTGCGCTACAAAGGGGACAACTTCATAATCCTGCAAACATACGACCGCGGCAATGGTTGGGCTTGGCGAGGCATTAAAGGCGATATTTTTCTGGACATATTTGACAAAATCATGATTGAAAATCCTGCGGTCACAACCTCAGTCAAAGACAAAAAAATAACAATAGAAATGAGGGTTAAAAACCAATCAGGCAAAACTGTGAAACTTATTCCTGAATGCATCCTTATGGGAGAAAATTCTCCAGGCGAAATAATTGGAAAAAGCATAGACCTTAAATCCGGCGAAACAATAAATGTCAAGCTGGACAAAGAGTGGAGCAATCCACATCTTTGGGACTATACTGATCCCTATCTTTATCAATGCGCGCTGTCGCTTCGCAACGCTGATGGGGAAATCATTGACGAATATCCCAGCTTTAAAATAGGCTTCCGCGAATTCACAATAAAAGGCGGAGACTACGTTCTTAACGGCAAAAAAATCCATCTGCGCAACCATGATTCATGGCCCAACTCAACCATGGATTATGAATGGTGCAAAAAGTTTGTAAGACTTCTAAAAGATGCCGGATATAACTCAATGCGGGCTCCGTTTAATGACAAAGACTCCTATATGAAAAATATCTTCAGGGCTTGCGATGAAGAGGGCTTGCTGCTTTTTGTTAATGCAGTTGGCGTTGGCGCTGGCGATTTCGCGCTCTGGAAAAATCCAGAGACAAAAAAGCGCGTGTTGTCCAATATGAAATCAACAGTGGATGCCTCGCGCAACAATCCTTCAGTTGTGCTCTGGTATCTTTCGGTCAATCAATTGGGATATGGATGGGACTACCATCCATTGAAAATGGCGGATGGCTACCTCCCGAAATTCAGAGAGGCTAAAGCAAAAGCATGTCAGGAAGCGGCGGACGAACTGAAAAAATATGACACCAGCAGGGAATATTTTTTCCAGGCAGGCGGAGCCTATGGGCCTATAATAAACAGCAACGCATACTTCAACTGGTGGCCCGATGCGGAAAGAGCAGCATGGCCGCTGGAATGGAGCAAGCGCAAAACAAAGCCTTTGCATATTATAGAAACCAGTTTCCCATATTGGCATGGACTTTTAGGAATGGATTTGCGCTATCCTCAGGGAAAGCCATTATTTCTTCTGGAAAACGCGGCAAGATATTATGGGCAAGAAGCCTATGACAAGCAAAACGATGAATGGCTTCATTTAATGACTGATCCGGCAGGAAAATCAAAAAGTTCTCTGCAATGGAATCTAATTGCTAACTTGCGTAAGGACCAGAAGTTGTACTACAAACTAAAAGGCGACATGTTGGTTCCAACCATTCACGCATGGCGGGGCGCGGATATGTCCGGCATTAATCCATTCGCCGAGTATGCCTATTCATATCAGCGCACAAGTCCTTACAGTTCAATTCATTCATCTGTTCAGAAAAATGTAAAAGTCGCCGATTTTCGCACCCCCGGCTGGCATCCCGACATTGTCAAAATATCGCCTCACAAAGATATAAACACGGAAAAGCCAACTCCATATCTGCAGTCATTAAAAGAAGCCTTGACGCCGACTCTGGTCTACATAGGCGGAGACAAAAAAGACCCGACATCAAAAAATCATTCCTGCTTTGCCAACGGCAAAATTGAAAAATCCATAGTAATGATAAACGACAACAGGCAAGACGAAAAATTCGAGCTTTGCTGGAAATTAATGGACAATGAAAGAGCAGTGAAAGAAGCCTCTTTCGAAGCGACTTTGGCGCCCGGAGAAATAGCAAAGCTGCCTGTTGAGCTGACCGCTCCGAATACAGACAAAACAATCCAGCTAAAACTAACTGTAGACGTCAAGTCCCCAAAAAATGTCACAGTGAAATCGTTTGACATTACAGTTTTTCCGCGCATTAAAGAAATAAAAACAGAGACAAAAACAGCACTGTATGACATGACTGGGCAAACCAGAGATGCGTTGAAAGAACTTGGAATAAAAACAGAAAACGTTCAGGAACTTTCAAGCCTGGATGGGTATGGCTTGTTAATAATAGGCAGGGAAAGCCTCAGCCGAAATTTTGAAAAACTGGCAAAACAGTTAAAGCTGAATGAACGCTTGCAAGAAGGCCTTATTAACATTGTCGTTCTTGAACAACAACCCGATGCCCTGAAGTTATTGGGTCTAAAAAGTTTCCCAATTTATTCAAGGCGCGCGTTTAAGTCAGGCGGCAATTCACAACTGTTAAACGATCTTGCCGAGAAAGATCTGCAATGGTGGAACGGGCACGGAACGCTGGCTCCTGAATATAAAGAGCCAGACTCGGCAACAGAAGAAAGCGTCAGCAGTCCTTTGTGGCATTGGTCAAATCTCAATATGGTAAGCTCCTTCCCTGTTCGCCGCCCAAGCAGCGGCGCAAATCGAGTCCATTTAAGCATGGGGCAAGACCTCGTCTATACGCCTCTGTTTGAAATGGCGGCAGGGAAAGGGAAGGTTTTGTTCTGTCAAATGGAGACGATCGGACGCAGCAATGATGAGCCAGCGGCGGCTGTTCTTCTGAAAAATATAGTTCAGGCATTTTCCAATAAAAACAAAGATAAAAATTTCAGGGAATTATATTATCTCAAGGATGACTGCTGCGCTAAATTTTTATCAGAGTTGGGCTTCAAGGCAACTCCCGTAAAAACTGTCGGGGAAATTAACGAAAACGGGATGCTTATAGTTGCCCGAAAATTGTCAGAAACGGAAGAAAAAGAAATCCGTAGCCTTGCGGAAAAAGGCGCGAACATTGTCTTTATGCCGCTGTCAAAAACAGAGGCTGAATCCTTTGGGCTTAAGTTGAAAGACATCAAAATAAATCGTTATGAGATTGCAAAGGCAGGAGAATCTCTTCTGAGTGAGTTAAGCGCAAGAGACCGTTTTCTGCGCTACGCTCAAGAAACTTCAGAGCTTGCCGGACAAGGCATTGTTCCACTTGTCAGTCCTGCTTTTGCGGCGGAACGCAAGGCAGGGAAGGGGGCATATATTTTTGTCCAATTAGCTCCTTCTGCAATGGAGGCCAAGATTGAACGCGACAAAAAAATTGGACTATGCACTTCCAACTTATGGGCTGATTCATTAGTCAAGGAGCGCCTCATGGCATTCTGGGGCACATTGTTGAAAGAGTTGGGGGCCGAAGGCGAATCCATTGCCGGACGTTTTGTTCAGATGAATATTCAAGGTGAAGAGCAGGATATTTCCGGGAAATGGAAGTTCCACACTGACCCAAAAAATATTGGACAAAAAGATAAATGGAATCTTCCGGCAATAGCGGATAAGTTGGACTGCCAAGAATTGAAGGTTCCCGGATATTGGGAGAGTCAGGGCGTCACTCAGAAAAATCCCAATTACAAATCTCCCGGCAAAAAATTCAGCGGCTATGACGGATATGCCTGGTATTTTGCAAATGTAAAAGTGGACAAAAAACTGCAAGGCAAAGATCTCATTCTGAAATTTGGCGCGATTGACGACAATGATTGGGTCTATGTTAATGGCAAACAAATAGGATATACCGACACAAATACGCTCGGATACTGGGCCGCGGCCAGAAACTATCAGCTGCCGGCGTCAATGACAAAGGACGGGGAATTGAACATTGCCGTGCGCGTATTCGACATCCGGGGAGACGGCGGAATAACAGGCTTTGCAAAGCTCGTTGAAAAGGTTGACAAGGCAAATATTTCAGCATTGCCTTACTACACAAAAGAAATGCCTTTTTACAATACAGAGTCGCATATCCGCTGGTAAGACAAGAGTTTTGTCTCGAATCGCGCTGCGCGATTCGAGGCATGCATTATTCTTCTACAGAGCGCTCTTATATGCCCCAAGGCAAAGTGTGTTTTTTGCGACGACTGCGTTGGGCTTTTATTTTTAAAGACTTTTCAAGACAGCCGCGTAAGCTCCATCGTGCGTTTCTGTCGGCAAGAGCAGGCGCTCTTTTTCCAGTGTCAGGTTTCCGTATTTTTTTAGGAATCCTTTTGTTTGGTCTGAACCTTCCTCTTTTTCCAGGCTGCAGACGCTGTAGATTATTCTGCCGCCGGGCGCGCAAAGTTCATAAGCTGAACGGAATATTTCTTTTTGAAGCGTGACAAGCTCCTGCAGCTTTTTTTCTGAGAAATTCCACAGCGTGTCCGGCCTGCGTCTTGCCACTCCGGTGTTGGAGCATGGGACGTCAATCAGAATCAGCGAAAAATGCTTTGCCCTGAACGGCGGGGCCTGAGCCGACGCGACAACAGCAAAAGCGTTTATTTTTGTGTTTTTAAAATTGTCGGCTGTCAGTTGTTGTCTTCTAAAAGACCTGTCGGAGGCCGCCAAAAAGTTGCTTGGAAATCTTTCCGATAAAATAATGCTTTTGCCGCCGGGCGCGGCGCACATGTCGAGAACTTTTTCTTCTCCGCGGATATCCGGCAGCATCGGAGCCATTGCGGTCGAGGGGTCTTGAATATAAATCATCCCTTTTTCAAGCCAGTCTTCCTTAAACAGCGCCCCGGCTTGTCTGCATTCGTAAAATGTTGTGTCGCCGCTCCAGTCGGGCAAATCCAGCGCTTTTGCGCCAATGTAAGCGGCGTGTTCTTTGTCCAATCCAGAAAGGGCTCTGAAAGTCAGGGGAGCCTGTTCCTGAAGCGTGGCCGCAATATTTTCCGTCTTTTCGGCTCCAAAGTTCTTCAGCCATCGCGTGTAAACAGGCTTTGGCATATTCAGGCGCGCCCAGTCGGGAAGAGAGTTGCGATATTCTTCCATGTCTATTTTTAAGGCTTTTCTTGCAAGCGCGTTGACAAAGCCAGCAGTTTTGACTCCATATAATTTTTTAGCGAGGTCTACGCCTATATTTGCCGCCGATTCCGGGCGGATTCCGTCCTGATAAAATGCTTGCGTCAAAACTATTGACAGCAATCTGCGCAGCTTCGGTTTGATTTTGCCGCGTTCGCTCAGGCTGCTTATAAGCAAATCAATTGCTCCTTTGTGGCGATAGTAGGCAAACAGAATGCTGGAAACGCTTCTGCGCAATGAATCGTCATGCTTAAATTCGGAGTCAAGAAAGTTGTCCAAATTTATGCTGTCGCGCTCTGCGGCTTCAAGTCCGCGCGCGCATATTTTTAAGATATTCGTAGATGTATTATTGTTCATTTGTAAATTCCTGAAAAAAAGTCCTGTAACATAGCGCCGGAAGTGATATATTGCCTCTTTGCAATAAACTAAAGGAAGCTTTATTTATGTCTGAATTGGCAAAGATTATAATTCTCTCCATTGTTCAGGGCGTCACTGAATTCCTGCCCATAAGCTCTTCGGGGCATTTGGCGGTAATCGGCAGGCTTATTAATATTGAAACTGCCAACGCCACTGAATTGACTGTAGTTTTGCACGCGGGCACATTGCTGGCAATTGTCATCTTTTATTTTAAACAGCTCCTCTGGCTTTTGACGCCGGAAGGCATGAGGCTGATTCCCAAAATAATTTTGGCAACAATTCCCGTCGGCCTGGCAGGAGTGGCCCTCCATGCATCCGGCCTTGATGACACATTATTTTCAAACTTGCTGGTTCCCGGCGTAGGCTTTTTTATAACAGGCTCGTTTCTGCTTTTCTTTTCAAGAGGACATGAAGACAAAATCGAGCTAGGCAAGATATCCTTCAAGGACTCTGTTCTTGTCGGGTTGGCTCAGGCTGTTGCCATCCTGCCTGGCGTGTCGCGTTCCGGCTCCACCATTTCGACAGCCCTGAAGCTGGGCGTGAAAAATACAGACGCCGCGACTTTTTCATTTCTTCTGGCTATTCCTGCCATTCTGGGAGCCACTGTCGTCAAGGTGGCGTCAAAAATAATGAAAAATGAAGTTGATTTCGGCTCCGAGCATTTTCTGAATCTGGGAACAGGCTTTGCTGTTTCAGCCCTAGTCGGATACTTTTCGCTATGCTTGCTTTTGGCGACAATTAAAAAAGGCAAGCTTTCTATTTTTGCATATTATTGTTTTATTTTGGGTTCCGCAGTTATTTTATGGGGAATTTGCGATATATTTAATTAGTTGAGGAGAGGTGAATATTATGGATAACATTGGGAAAATAATTTTTATAGGCGCCGGGCGCATGGCATCAGCCATTGCTGGTGGTTTGCTTAAAAATAAATTTGACAAAGAAAACATTTTAGCGATAGACAATTCTAAAGACGCGGCTGAAAAGTTTGAAAAGGCCACAGGAATCGCTCCTGTCGCAACGCAAAAAATTGAAAAGGCTGTCTCTGATTCAGATATAGTCATTATTGCAGTAAAGCCACAGAACATAGATGACCTAGCCGAGCTGAAGCCTTTGCTGAAAGACAAGCTTGTCATCTCAATAGCGGCTGGGACAACAATTGAAAAACTCATAAAAGTAACGGATAACGAACGCATTGTCAGGGTTATGCCCAATACGCCCGCTCTCGTGGGCGAAGGCGTTTCGGCGTATTCCGTTTCCAGCGCCGTTTCAGCCTCCGATTCTGTAAAGGTGGAGGCCATTCTCGGAAGCTTTGGGATATGCAACAGGGTTGAAGAGAAGCATATGGATGCCGTGACAGGCTTGAGCGGCAGCGGTCCGGCATATGTTTTTGATTTTATTCAGGCTATGGCCGATGCCGGAGTCAATGCCGGTCTTCCCAGAGATGTGGCTCAACAGTTCGCGGCGCAGACTGTTTTGGGCGCCGCAAAAATGGCTTTGGAAACTGACGTTCACATTTCGGAGCTTCGCGACCGCGTGACATCTCCCGGCGGCACCACCGCAAGGGCTCTGGCGGTTTTGGAACAGAATGCCTTCAAGGGGATTGTGGGCGAAGCTGTTCTGGCGGCTGTTGAACGTTCTGCCGAACTTGGCAAAAAATAACGCAAACAAAACTAAGCATGAGGCTGTAATGACAGAAAAGGCGAAAGCGGACGTTAAAGAGTCTCTTACTGTAATCATACCTGTTTACAATGAGGAAAAGACAGTGGCTGGCATATTGACGCGTGTGCTGGAGAGGCCTGAGACCGCGGAAATAATAGTTGTTGACGACGCGTCAAAAGATCAGACCAGAAAGCAAATTGAGCCTTTTCTTGAAAACAGCAAAATAAAATTTTTGTATCAAGAGAAAAATCAAGGGAAGGGCGCGGCCGTCAGACGCGCAATTGGAGAAGCCACCTCCAGTTATGTCATTATTCAGGACGCCGATTTTGAGTATACTCCGGAGGATTATCCATCAGTCCTTGAGCCGCTGGCTCTTGACAAAGCCGATGTCGTTTACGGCTCGCGTTTCATGGGCACGCCGGGCATGGCAAGATATTTCCGGCATGAAATGGGAAATAAATTTTTGACGTTCATTTCAAACTTGTTTACGGACATCCATTTATCCGACATGGAAACTTGCTATAAAGCGTTCAAGCGGGAAGTCGTTCAAAACTTGAATCTGGAATCCAACCGTTTTGGGATAGAGGTGGAGATTACCGCAAAAATTGCGAAATCAAGGACTCTCAGAATATACGAGACTCCCATCACATATAATCCGCGCAGGTATAATGAAGGCAAAAAAATAACCTGGAAAGACGGCATTTCCGCGCTCTACCATATAGTCAAATACAATGTTTTCGCGGACAAATCCAAGTTCTACAAAAAGCCATGGAATGAGATTTTGAAACAGGACACGGAATCCTGATATCTAACCAACGACGGGCTTTTTAAGCTAAATTTAAAAGAAGCAGTTGACTTTTCTTTCAAGTTGAGATACAATATAGCAAACGTTTCCTAAGGATAAGAAGGCATGAAAAAATCAACAATAAAAGACATAGCTAAATATTGCGAAGTGGGGCCTTCCACTGTAAGCCGCGTGCTCAATAATGTTACGGAAGGTTTTTCTGTCAAGCAAGAAGTGAGAGAGAAAATTCTTAACGCCGCAAAAAAACTCAACTACATGCCCAATCCTGCGGCAAAGAACCTGAAAGGACAAAAAAGCAACCTGATACTTTTGCTGGGATTGCAAAACTGGATATTCCGCGCCGGCTCTCTTTACAGGCAACTTATCCTGTCCGCCGCCGAGCAATTGCAGCAAAATTCATATCAAGTGCATATAGCTCTGCCCCCGGCGAACTGCGATGAATCAATGCTGGCCCATACGGCTTTTGACGGAGCTCTTGTCATACATGGAGACACCTTTCCAAGCTTAGAAGACTATCTGCAAAAAAGGCGCATTCCATATGTTAAAGTAAATAAATATTCAAATTATCCTAATAGCTCCAGCGTAGAATATGACGATGTGGCCGGGGTGGAAAAAGCAATGAACAACCTGTTGCAGCTTGGGCATAAAAAAATTGCCTTTGGAATGAAATACAAAAGAGACATTAATGTTCCTGAACACATTAGCTTCAAAAAACGTTATGAAACTTATGCCAGAATTTTGGAGGACAATAAACTTCCATTTATGCAAAATGACTATTTTGAGTCAAGCGAAGACTTCCTGAAAGAGATGTTCATAAAACAGAAAAACACGGCTGTTTTAGCGCATGAAATAAGGACAGCTGTTGAAATTTATGAAAGCGCAAAGAAAATGAAAATTAGGATACCAGGAGACCTCAGCTTAATATGCTTTAACGAGGTATCCGATATGAACTATCCCGAGCTTGACTGCATGACTGTGCCCGGCGAAAAAATGGGAATTGCCGCCGCCGATGTTCTTTTAAGCAAAATTAAAGACTATAACTATACTGAAAATGTTCTTGTTGAAGGCGAACTGCTTGTGGGCAAAACGTGCTCTAAGCCAAAGAAAGGAATCAGAAATGAAAGATAATAAAAAAATAAAGGGCCGTTTTTTTACACTCATTGAATTGCTCGTAGTAATAACAATAATTTCAATCCTTGCCTCAATGCTTCTTCCCGCCCTTGGCAAGGCCAGAAGCAAAGCCAAAAGCATGGCTTGCCTCAGTACCATGAAATCATTTGGAAGCGCAAGCGCCATGTACGCAAACGACTTCGATGGCTGGCACACATACGCTTGGATGCTTAACTCATCCGGCAACCATCACTCATGGGCCGACCATGTCCATTTCAGAACCTACTTTGGCTTGCCTGAAGTCGATTCATGGCGCGAGTATTGGCCCGTTGAATTTATATGCCCCAACGCAACGCTGGCTTTGAACAACAAGCATGAAGATAATTGTCATATAAGAAATTCCATAGGAATTAACAACACTGACCCAAATGACGGAACCTATAACGGGGACTGGGACTCGGACAACTTTGTTGGATTCAGGATGAATCAGATTAAAAAAACATCATCCTGCATATCATGGTGCGATTCAATGGCTTGGTTCACTGCAGAGTTCCGCTCTGATCCTTCTGTATACTATTACGTCACAGGAGAAACCGCTCCGTCTGGCAGCGACAACCCCGTGGCTTACCGTCATGACAGAAGCGCAAACGCCGCATTTTTTGACGGACACGCAAAAAGCATGAAAGACAAAGAACTAAGCCTGAACAAAGAACATTGGCGCATTTATTGAATATAAAACAGGAGAAAATAATGACCAAACACCGTCTTAAAAAAAGTCTATCTTCAATCTGGACATCTTTGGCAATTGCGTCAGTCAGTGTTGCTTTTTTCGCATGCAATTCAACACACAAAAAAGAGATAATCCTGCCCAGAGGAAAAAGCGCAATCTCAAATGACTTAAAAACATTCAAGCTCCGAGGCAAACATCAGGATTGGGGAAAAATAAGCTTTGTAAACGTGAATGGAATGCCATTCAAAAAAGCGTTGAGAATTGAAACTTTTAAATCCCCCAAAAAGGAATGGGATGTGCAGCTCAGCGCCAGAAACAAGATTCTGCTTAAAAGAGGAGATATAATCCTTGTCTCATTCTATGCCAGGACAATAAAAAGTGAAAATGAATCGGGAACAGGTCAGTCCACATTTCTATTTGAAAAAGGCTCTCCGCCATGGACTAAAAGTATCATATTGCCCTACGCCTTCTCGTCTGAATGGGGAAGGTACAGCATTCCATTCAGAGTGAATAAATGGGGCCCTGAGATTTATCCCAAAGGCACGGCATCCATGGCTTTTAACTTGGGATTCAAGCCACAGATAATCGAAATAGCCGATATAAAATGCGAGACTTTCGATGATAAAACAGCATTTAGCTCTTTGCCCAGAATTGAACCTTATTCATCCTACAAAGGCAGAGATCCCAAGGCTGAATGGCGAAAAAAAGCGGCCAAAAGAATTAAAAAAATAAGAAAGTCAAACATTGCAATCAATGTCAAAGACAAATGGGGAAATTCCATAAAGGACGCAAAAGTTTCACTAAAGATGAAACGGCATGCCTTTATATTCGGTTCCTGCATAAGCTCCAAATATATGCACAAAAATCCCGAAACGACAAAAAATGGCAAGCGTTACAGAGAAGAAATAAAAAAACTCTTCAATCAGGTAGTTTTCGAAGGCGGAATGAAATGGCTGGGCTGGATTCATTCAAGAGAAAAAACAATGGCTGCTGTAAAGTGGACGGTAGAAAACAGCATCCCCGTCAGAGGGCATACTTTGGTTTGGCCCAGCTGGAAAATGTCAGGGTATAGATACCAACCTGAAAAGATAAAATACTTCAAAAAGAATCCTGACAAATTGCAGGAGGCAATTTTGGAGCACGTCAAAGATGAAACTTCATCGTTAAAGAAAGTCGTTTTCGAATGGGACGTAATCAATGAGCCTTACACCAACAACGACATAATTAAACTGCTTGGCGACAAGGCAATGATTGGCTGGCTGAAGAAAGCCAAAGAAAGCGCCCCAAAAGCAAGAATGATGATTAATGATTTCGGAATTCTGGCGGCAGGTAATCAGATAGAAACTGAGCATCAGAAATACTATGAAAATCTCATTAAATTTTTCATTGACAATGGAGCGCCCCTGGAAGGGATAGGCATGCAGTCTCACTTTCGCGGAAACGTTGTCACTGAGCCTGAAAACATTTTTAAAATCCTAGGCAGATTTGAAAAATTCAAAAAAACAATAGTAATAACGGAATATGATTTCACCACAAACAATGAGGAACTGCAAGCGGACTACACCCACGACTTTATGACCGCCATATTCAGCCATCCATATGTTGAGGGATTTTTGATGTGGGGATTCTGGGATGGCCGCCATTGGACAAACAACGCGCCCATTTACAGAAAAGACTGGACATTGAAGCCTAGCGGAAAAGTTTACAAAGATTTAGTCTTCAAGGAATGGTGGACCAACGAGTCGGGGGAAACAAATGGCAAGGGGGAATTTAGGACCAGAGGCTTTCTCGGCGACTATGAACTGACAGTAAATAAAAACGGAAAACAGAAAAAATTCGACTTCAAGCTAGGCAAAAAAGGGGAAACGCTGAACATCATTCTGGAATAAGGGGAAGATTATAAAAAAATCTTTTGCTTTCAAATTTCTCCATAGTTTAATTAGTATAGGGTCTGTCCGTAAAACTGAGTTTTTGGCTTGGGATTTTTTCAAAGCT
>CAZYVR010000095.1:0-16674 GCA_964651145.1 uncultured Victivallales bacterium
ATGTATCTCTCTCTATTTAAAAAACTTACTTTTTTCTGGACAGACCCTATAATAAAAGCGTCGGGAGAATCTTTGTCACGCTAATATCAGAGACTTTCAGGAAAAATGAGAGCGTTTAACTTGCGAATAGTTTAAACGCTCATCGTGAGCTCTGACAACTGTTAAGCTGCCGGGTTTCAAAAAATCAGAATTTTTTGATAAGATCAGGCGCTTTCACGACGTTTTCCTTTGCTGGAAGCTCGCTTTTTTTTCAATATAGGCTCCCCGTTATTTGCTACTGTCTCAGCCGTGATTATGCACTCATTAATGTCATCTCTGGATGGAGCCGTAAACATAATTTCCAGCATAAGATTCTCCAGCAAGGATCTGAGACCACGGGCGCCGCTTCCTTTTTCCACAGCCTTCTCCGCTAACGCGTCCAGAGCTCCCTGCTCAAACATAAGCTTAATGTTTTCCATGGACAAGAGTCGCTCATACTGACGCGTAAGCGCGTTTTTAGGCTCGGTAAGAATCCTTACAAGCTCTTCTTTTTTTAGCGGGTTAAGCGATGATATTATCGGAAGGCGTCCTATGAATTCAGGAATCAAGCCAAATTTGATCAGATCTCCAGGCTCTATGTTCTTCAGAGCGTTTTCTGTGTTGATTTCTTCGCGTGCTTCCGTCTCTTCTTTGCCGTGCTTAAAGCCAAGTATTTGCTTGCCCACTCTGCGCTGGATCATCTTGTCCAGTCCCACAAAGGCTCCTCCGCATATAAAAAGGATATTGGTAGTGTCCACGTGCAAGTATTCCTGATGGGGATGTTTTCTGCCGCCTTTAGGGGGAACGTTGGCTACTGTTCCCTCAAGAATTTTAAGAAGCGCCTGTTGAACGCCTTCGCCGGACACATCTCTGGTGATCGACACGTTTTCGGTTCTTCTTCCGATTTTGTCAATTTCATCGACATAGATAATGCCGATTTGCGCCTTGGGGATGTCATAATCCGCCGCCTGAACGAGGCGAAGGATAATGTTTTCCACATCTTCTCCCACGTAACCGGCTTCAGTTATAGTAGTGGCGTCGCAAATGCAAAAAGGCACATCTATCATTTTCGCCAGAGTTCTGGCGAGAAGGGTTTTTCCCGAACCAGTTGGGCCAAGCAAAAGAACGTTGCTTTTTTCAATTTCAACATCGTCATCTTTAAACTGTTCATCGGCCCCTTTCATCTTTTGATGGCGGAGTCTTTTATAGTGATTGTGCACAGCCACTGAAAGAACTTTTTTTGCCATGTCCTGACCAATGACATATTTATCCAGAAAATCTTTTATGTCAGTTGGCTTCGGCACATTCAAAGCTGGAATTTCAGAATTAATTTCTTCTTTTCCATCGTCGTTTTTGTACAGGCCGCCGCAAATTTCAACGCAATTTTGACATATTGTTGCTCCGGTGGGGCTGGATATTAACTGTCCTACGCCGGGTTTATTTGCATTTCGCCCGCAAAATGAACAACGCATTTTATCGTCATCGCCTTTTTTGCCAACCATATCATTAATTCCTTAAGATTATATATATTACTTGCCTGTAAGCACATTGTCAACGATTCCGTACTTTACAGCTTCTTCGGCGGACATGAAATAGTCTCGCTCTGTATCGCGCGCAACTTTTTTGATGCTTTGTTTTGTGTGCTTCACAATTATGTGGTTAAGTCTGTCACGCAATCTCAGGATTTCCTGAGCCTGAATGTCTATGTCAGCCGCTGTTCCCTGAGCTCCGCCCCAAGGCTGATGGATCATTATTCTGGCATTTGGCAGAGCATATCTTTTGCCGGGCGCGCCCGCGGCGAGCAGGACTGCGCCCATGCTTGCGGCCTGGCCGACGCAATAGGTCTTGACATCGCAGGAGAGAATCTGAATGGTGTCGTAGATTGCGAGTCCGGCAGTGACAGAGCCGCCCGGAGAGTTGACATAAAGGTCAATATCCTTTTTGGGGTCTTCTGATTGCAGGAAAAGCAACTGCGCCACAATAAGGTTGGCCATGTTATCGTCAACCGGCGTGCCCAGCAGGATGATCCTGTCTTTTAACAGGCGTGAATAAATATCATAACCTCTTTCGCCGTGAGCAGTCTGTTCGACGACCATCGGCACCAATACTGAGTTATTCATGAAGCGCTCCCGTGTGCTTGATTTAATGTGTTAATCTTGCTTTTTTTCTTTTTTAGCTTCGGTCTTTTTTGCTTTTGCTTCGACTATTTTAGCGTTGTCTATGAGGAACTCAATGACTTTCCCGCCCATAATGTCAAGGTGCATGTCCTGAATGGAGCCTGAGTCCTCCATCATTTTGCGCAATTTGTTTTCTTTCATTCCGTAATAGCCGCTCATTCCTTTTATCTGGCGGTCGACTTCATCGTTTTCAACAGTGATATTTTCTGCCTTGGCTATTTTCTTCATGATCATCATGCGGCGCATTTTTTCTTTTGCGCTTTTTTCAGCCTGTTCCATGTGTTTGTCTTTTTCTTCCTTGAACTTTTCCGCATCTTCTTCGGTTTTAACAGTCTGATTAGCAACGTTTCTCAGTTCTTTGTTGGCTTCAGCGCTGATAAGGGATGAAGGGAATGGGAATTCTTTGATTTCTTTTTCGATCATTTCATAGATCTTGTTTCCCAGTTCCTGTCTATTTGCTTTTTCTTTCTCAGAAGTCAGGGCTTTTTTAATTTGCTCCTTGATGGCGTCAATGCTTTCGGATTGCATCTTTTTGCAAAGCTCTTCGTCGGATTTTAAAGGAGTTTTTCTTTGAACTTCGACAACATTGACTTTGTAGTTTGCTTTTTTTCCGGCAAGCTCAGCTTCGCGGTAGTCAGCCGGGTATTCGGCTTCAAGCTCGTATTCTTCCCCGCTTTTTGCGCCAGTCAGAGCCTTGACGCAACCGGGAATAACTTCGGGATCATTCAGCCAAATCCAATTTTCTGTGGAGTTTGCTTGTCTGTTGAGCGACGGGGATGCGTTTTCCGGGAGTTCGAAATCGGAAGTGTATGAAACCTTCAACATGTCTCCGCTTTCAGCCGGGCCGTCGATTGTTTTGTGTTCTGAATACATGTCTTTAAAGTAATTGAGTCTTTCTTCGAGTTCTTCGTCAGTCACTCCAACATTCGGAGAATCAATTTTCAAGCCTTTGTATTCAGGCACTTCAAATTCAGGCTCAACATCGAAGTTGATTGTAAAACAGAAGTCTTTGTCCAGCTCCAGTTCGGGCTGTTCGCCTTCTGGCATGGTGTATGAAATAATTTCAAGCTTTTTTACTTCTGTCATTTTATCAAATGCGGCCATATAAAAGCGCTTCATCAGCTCTTCTTTGATTTGCGGCATAAAGCGGTTTTTAATCAATGCGGCCGGGGCTTTGCCTTTGCGAAATCCAGGAACGGCAGCAAATGTCTTGAATTCTTTAAGAAGAACATTTACTTCGCTGTCAATCGTTTCTTTTTTTATTGTATAGTCGGCTTTTTGACGGCATGGCTCCACTTCAGAGCATTCCAGTTCCATAGCCTTTATTAGTTCGTTCAATTCTGAATTAGCCATTTTATTTAGATTCCTTCGCTTAATTTATATTGCATTTATATATATTTTTACAACAAATAGTTAACAAGAACTTATAATTTACCATCAATCCTAGAATTTTTCAACGCAAAATTGTCCAATTGCCGACTTTTTGCAATAAGGGCGCAAGGAGTCAGTTTTTTTTCTGAGTTTTAAAGAAATAAAAAAAGAGCTCGATGCAATCGTATAAAAAGCCGGACTTTGTCCGGGCGCTGTCCAGTGGCGAGTTCACTGGTCGGCAAAGCCGAAAGCATTAGGCGCATAAAAGATTGTGCGGCAGCGCATGAGGCGCGTTGCTTCAATGCAGCTTATTGCGGAGCGAAGCGGCAATTGGCTGAAGCTTGCAGTTGGCGACAGCCTTCCAATAACTTTATGATAAGCGCTCGGCTTTGCCACCGCCTTTGGCGACTAGCGCGTTCTCCGCTGGAGCAAGCCCGGACAAAGTCCGGTTTTTATTCCGACTTTGTCGGCTCCGTCCTATTGGCGCGTGCTTTCAAGTTCAGCGTCACTGCGGACCATTTTAAATATTTTTTTGCCTCGTTCAGAAAATATATGCTGACTATCCCAGTCGGTGTCATTTTCTACTTTCTGCATCAAAAAAGAATCACAGTTGTTCCAAAGCGGCAGGACGCCGCCAAAGAAATAACCGTTTTTTTTCAGAATATCTACAGAATGCTCTATTTCAGGAGAATCAAGCGGCAGCCAGAATTGAAATATAACTCCGCCTTTCCTGCGGGAATCATTTTCAATGCCGGAAATATAGTCGGCAAAGTCCTCTCCTATGTCAAACACAGTGACTCTGGATGTGTTTGCAAATTCAAAAAACTGAATTTTGCCGGAACTCTTGCTGCCCGATGCGGGGATTGCGCAGCAAGGCGCATTTTCCAAGCTTCGCAATTCTTTCAGAGGTCTGTAAATATACTCAAATTGCTCTTTGAATCTTGCCGGAACGAACACTTGCCGATGAGTGTCCTCGATTTTTCTAAAAGAAATAATAGTGGAGACTCTGCCTTTTGCCGCTCCACTTTTGTCATATGCCTCGGCGGGCATCAAGTCAACCTCAAAGGCAGTCTCAACAAAACCTCCCAGCCTGTAAAAGAGCTTTTGAGTATGAATATGATTGCAAACCGACTCAGCCAATATGCCTTCAGCTATTTTTAGCTCTTCAGCAAGATTGCGGACTTCAGATATCAAAGCAGAAGCAATGCCTCTCCCTTGGCATTCAGGATGAACAAGAATAGCTCCCAGCTCATAAAGCTTCTCGTAGGGACTGGATATATACAATGCGGCGTGTCCTACAATTTTGTGCGCTTCATTTCTGGCAACAACAGAAATTATTTTGCGCTCCGTGTTTTCAGCGATAAGCGCTTCAGGGTCATAAAATGTCTTTACCGGATATTCTTCGCCATAAAAAGCCCTGAACAAATCAGCGACTCCCTCAGCCTCTTCCGGCTTCATCAAGCCTATGTCAATTTTTTCAAGGACTCTAGCCATTTCGTTCCTTTGTTATTTGAAAATTTTTCTCAACGCATCGGCAAACTCAGTCATTATATTGCCGGAGGAGATTGTCACTCTTATATAGTTCGGAAACCTGAAAGACGTCATAGGTCTGATCATAAAGCCCAAGCCCATCAGCTTCCTGTATGCCAGGGAATCATTTATCGGAGATTTGATCATCATAAAGTTCCCTTCCTTATTGATGTAAGGGATTTCCATGTCATCCAAAGCCTCAGTGAGTATATTCTTTCCATTACGCACGACCTGCAGTGTGTGGAGTACATGCTCGTCATCCTCCAAAGCTGCAACCGCCGCCGCTTGCGCCAATGTGTTTACAGAATATACAATGCATGTGCGGCGAATAATGTCAACGACTTCTATGGATGAGGCTAGATAGCCTATTCTCAGTCCGGCAAGAGCATACATTTTTGAAAAAGTCCTGAAAACAACAAGGTTTGGATAGTTGTTGAGGAGGCTCATTCCGTTGGGAAAATCCTCTTTCTCCACAAATTCTATATAAGCTTCATCCAGCACCACTATCTTTGAGCCTCCCACAGCGTCAAGAAAGCTGATCAGACGCTCTTTATTCCAGTAAGACCCGGTGGGATTGTTCGGATTGCAGATGAAAATGATCTTAGTGTGCTCATCAATTTTTTTCAACATGGCTTCATCATCAAATCCGAAATCTTTCAGCGGAACCAGCCTGGCTTCAATCCCGGAAAATTTGGCGACCCATTCATATACGGCAAAAGTCTTGTCTGCGGTTATAATATTGTCCCCTTCAGCGCAAAAAGCTTTTATTACAAAGCTTATGACTTCATTGGCTCCATTGCCCACGAGAAACTGTTCGGGGTGAAGGCCAAACTTGTTAGCCAGTTTGCGCTTGACATAATAGGCGTCTCCACTTGGATATATGGACGCTTCTGAGGTTATAAAGCCGTCTATGACCTTGCCTGAAGCCGCTGGCGGCCCAAGAGGGTTTTCATTATTGTTAAGCCTGTGCAGCTTGTCGACGCCGTAAAGCTTTTCCAGCTCCTGGACAGGTTTGCTTGGAATATACGGCTCGAATCTCTTTATGTGCTCCGGCGTCAGGAGCTCAGGTTTAAAACTCATTATAAATTATCCTTTATGCCGGAAGATGACAATGTCTTTCACTCCTCCGTAAGGGAGAAGAAACACTGGCTTAAAGCCGTTGTTTTTCAGGGCGTCAGTGAAATCGCAGTGCCACGCGACTCCGAGATCCATCTCAAAGGAAACATCTTTAATTCCCTCGTTTTTAAAAAGCTTCACATGTTCCGCGAGAATGGAATCGGCATCTTTGCCAAAAAGAACAGGGCGCATTAGCGCTTTTTTTCCGCTATGCTGGAAGTCCGTGGCTATAACGGAATGCTCTAATACAGATTCGCCAAAGTGTTTGACTTGAGTTATTTCCCTTGGGAAGAAATGCTTTTTATATTCTCCAGTGATAAATTTCTCAAGGTCAGGGTGACTCCAAACAGATGTTCCTTCATCCTCCTTGAGCAGTCTGAAAAGAGCTTGCGAGTTGACATCTTCTTCTCCCTCCGCAAAATCTGACGCTTGCCCCAAAGTCTCAAAATATTCATCTTCGCCAATTCCTGTGTGAAATAGGCCCACCATGTTGAATACTTCTGTTCTTGCAAGCGCGCTGATGCACTCGTCAAGCAGGGCGTGCCCCAGTTTGTCCTCCATGCTGTTAAACACATACGGCCCGTAGAACTCCGCAGTTTTTTTGTCGCAGTTTTTCCACATGATCCCTCCGCAGACCCGGGAGTGGCTGTCAAGAGCAATAAGAATATCAAGCGCTCCTGACTCGAACATATCGATAGTCTTTCCCGTATATAAAAAATCATCGGGATATGAGCTGGGTTTTCCGTGAAAAGCAATCATTTGAGATAATACTGCTATTTCCTCTTTCCCCGGTTTTCTTATCTCAACGCATGCTGACGGAATTTTTTTATATACTGGCGCGGCTTTACATTTTTCATAGATTTTATTTTTTGCCAGCGTAAGAGATATTGATCGCCCGTCTTCATTCAGATAAAAGTGATCGACTGACCGGGAAGCCAGAATAAGCCCCAAAGATTCAAGGCCTTCATCTGTGTCGTGCCGCGCTTTCGAGGTTATATTAAATGTTGATAGATCTATGTTGTCGGCTTTAAACAGGAATGACATCTGAAAGTTGAAAATATTATCGGCGCATTCAATGTCTATGCGCCTGGCTGGCTTGTCAAGCTTGCAGAGATATGAAAATACTTCCTCTGCGGCAAGGCACACCGACAAGGTTCCGCTTTTGTCAAGGCCGCAGATTGTTGATGTGTTTTCCACAAAAGATGTTGCCACGGACAGATTCTTGATGCTGGAGTCCAGAGACAGCAGAAATTTTTCTGTGTTTTTTCTCATATTTTATCACTTCATGTTTATGTCTATGCATGTTTTGATAACTTAAGTTTGTCGGAGCAATATTGCAAAGTCATTGTGCGCGAAGCAAAAATAAATTGACGTCGACAGGACGCCGCCAGGAACACCTGATCCGGGTCGTTTTGAAATTTTGGACGCGCTAGTGTGAGGTTTTGGTGAATGCCACTATATATTGTGGTTTTGGTGTGGGCTATTGCGTCAGATCCCTGGCTTCCCGGCTATTCGATTGCGCATGGCTGCAGATATGACAACTTCATGCCTATGTTTGACGAGTATACAACATTGAGAGACAGGCACAAATTTTAGCTTTGACGCAAAAATGACGGGGCAGAGTCAGGAAATTGACGGCAAGAGTTTAATGTTATTTGCCCGGAGGGCCGAAAACAGAAGCTCTTTTCTTTTTCGTCTTCTTTTTAATCTGATTTACGACAAGATGGGGAGTTATCGGCTCCATTTTAGCGGCTGGAATCTCTTTTCCTTCTTTGAAAAGGGAGACTTGTCTCATATAATCTTCAAGAAGAGGGCTGTCTTCGCCTTCCATTTTGAAAGGATTATTGAAGAAATAGTCGATGGTTTTGTCTATTCCTTTTTTCATATCCTGATGAGTTTGAGCAAGTTTTAAGAGCGCAAGAACTGCCGCCGCTCTGGTGAAATCGGAGTCATAAACTTTTTCGCCTTCACATGCAATGACTTTCTTAAGGAATATATTTTTCAGTTGCATTACAGTTTTTTCATCAGGAGAGTCAATTTTAGCTATAGACCAACATGCCACAGAGCGCTTCTCAGCATTTCCGCTAGAGCTGGTGTTGTTTATGATCTTAAGGAGTCTTGGACTGAAATAATTGCTTCCGATGCGTCCCATAGCCTCGATTGCTTCGAGCGAAACAGGAATATTCTTGTCGCTGCTCAATTTGACCAGGGAGGCAAAAGTTGATTTCACGCCGAGCTTGCCAAGCGCAAAAGCTGTGGCTTTCCTTACTGATTCCGTTTTGTTGTCAGAAAAATCCGCAATTTCTTCGGCCGCCTTTTTATAGTGAAGCCGGCCCAACGCGTCAATCGCCCTGACGATAGTTTCCGTCTCATTTGTGTTTTTCAGGATATCAAAAATCTTTGTGGACGAATCCTTTGCATCAAGCAGTCCTAATATGCGGATCGCCGCATTTTGTTTTGATTTATTTTCAAGCTCCTCGTCAATTTTGTCTATCGCGCTCTTTCCCGGCTTTATTTTAACGAGAGAATCTTCCACTGCGGCTCTTACAGGAGCGTATTTGTTGCCAAGCCTTGAGAGAAGCGCGTCGATTGCATCCATTGTTTTATAATTGCCCAGCGATATTGCGGCGCGCATTCGGACATCCCAATCCTTGTCGTCAAGAAGTCTGGTAAAAAGATTTTCTCGTTTTTCCGTAGCCGGAACCGAGGCTATTATTCCTCTGACGGTTATATTTTTGTCTTCCGACAACTCAGATATAAGCCCGTTTCCGCCATTTTTGCGAAGGGCCAGGCCTCTGGCAAGGGCACACCTAACAAATGGATTTTTGTCTTGGAGCACATCTTTTAAAGCTTGAACATCGTCTGGATTATCTGACAAAGCGGCAATGGCTTCAGCGGCTCCTGCCCTTTGTAGAATATTTTTTGACTTCAGAAATTTTTCTGCTCGTTCCGGGTTGAATTTGCTTCCGTCTTTGACCAATTGCCCCCATAAGGTGTTGATTACAAAAGGCGAGTTTTCAGTTTCAAGCGCTTTTAGAGCGGCGGACGAGTCGCCGGAGCTTGCCAGATAAAGTCCAATGGCATAAGCTCTTATATTGGGGCTGGAGCTTTTAAAGAATTCCTTTAGATTGTTTGGCTGTCCAAGTTCTGCTTTATTTCTGAACACATACAGAGCGGCAAGGATGTCCTCTATTACCAGAGTGTTTTTTTCCGTCCGCAACATATCTTCAAGGCTTTTGACTGCGTTAGTGTTGTTTGCCTTTGAGAAGACCGTGGCAATCTTGCTTCTGATGCGCGGATCTTTTATTCTTTGGAATATTTTTTCTTGAACAGCTATTTCTTCCGGACTTAAGTACGTCACGGCTTCCGGCTGTTTGACATTCTGCAAGTTAAAGGGCCCTTTTTCCCAGACAGGAAGAAGCAGCGGGAAAAATACAACAACCAAAATCAATGACTTCATCTACAGTGTTCTCCTCAATATATAACTTGTGAATATATACGCCCCACGCGAATTTCCAAACAACTGCTCTTGATTTATAAAGCGCGCAAGCATAAATTCTTTGTTTTAAGTCGCAAAATCTTAACGGAGGAACCGTATAATGACATTTATGGAAAAACTTAGAAACGCCTGGCAAAAAAACAACTCAATGGTATGCGTTGGACTTGATCCAGACTTGAACAAACTTCCCGAATGCGTCAAAAAGGAAAGCAAACCCATATTTGCCTTCAATAAGGCTATAGTGGATGCCACTCACGACCTTGTGTGCTGCTACAAGCCGCAAATCGCATATTACGCGGGGCAAGCCGCCGAAGACGAGTTGCAGATGACAATGGATTACATTTCTGAAAAATATCCTGACATTCCAGTCATTCTGGATTCCAAACGCGGTGACATCGGCAGCACCGCCGAAATGTACGCAAAAGAAGCGTTTGACAGGTACAAGGCCGACGCCGTGACCGTAAACCCGTTCATGGGCATAGACACCCTTAAGCCGTTTATTGACAGAGCGGAAAAAGGGACAGTCATACTCTGCCGCACCTCGAATCCAAGCTCCAAAGAAATCCAGGAACTCGTGTCCGGTGGAAAAGAAGTATACAAACATGTGGCCGAATATGCCGCAAACGAATGGAATTACAACAAAAACATACTGCTGGTGATCGGCGCCACATTCCCCGAAGAACTGGGCGAAGTCAGAAAAATATGCGGCGACATTCCATTCCTTGTCCCTGGAATAGGCGCGCAAGGCGGAGACATCCAGAAAGTGATGGAAAACGGAACCACTTCCGACGGGACGGGGCTTGTCATCAATTCCTCTCGCGGAATCATATACGCAGGAAGCGGCGAAGACTTTGCCGAAGCCTCCGGAAAAGCAGCCGAAGAGCTGAAAAACGCCATCAATCAATACAGATAGCGTCAGTTTTTCTGAAAACATACACGGCAAAGTCGCCTTAAAAAAACGGCTTTGCCATTGTTTTGCCTAAAGCTTTTCTTTGAGCAGCTTGACTGCTCCTTGAGGGTTTGCCTGTCCTTTGCTGAGCTTCATCACCTGCCCGACAAAGAACTGAATAACTTTTGCGTTGCCGTCTTTGTATTGCTGAACCTGTGTTGGATTCTGCGCTATGGCCTGGTCTACAAAAGTTTCTATTGCCGATTCATCGCTAACCTGCACCAGTCCCTTTTCCTCAATAATGACTTTGGGCTCTTTGCCGGATTGGAACATTTCCGCGAAGACTGTTTTGGCAATCTTGCCGTTGATATCGCCGCTGTTTATCAGCTCCACCAGAGCCGCGAGGTTTTGCGGGCTTACCTTTGTTTTGGCAATTTCGATTCCAGCGTCCGAGAGCTCGCGCAGAAGTTCGGAAATTATCCAGTTTGCCAGTTTTTTTGGAGTTTTGGTTAGCTTCGCGCCTTCTTCAAAATAATCAGCGTAAGCCTTTTCATGGGTAAGGACTTCCGCGTCGTAAGGCGTAAGCTCAAATTCTTCAACAAATCTCTCGCGCTTGGCTTCCGGTAGTTCGGGGATTTCCTTGCTTATTTCTGCTATATCCGCGTCAGTGAAAGTAATGGGCATAAGGTCGGGTTCCGGAAAATAACGATAGTCATGCGCGCTTTCCTTGGTGCGCATAAGGTAGGTTGCGCCCGTGTCGTCGTTCCAGCCGCGCGTTTCCTGCTGAAGAGTTCCGCCCCCGTCAAGAATGTCTGCCTGCCTTGTTATTTCGTGCTCAAGGGAGCGGTGAACGGAGCGGAAGCTGTTGAGGTTTTTAATTTCTATTTTAGTCCCGAATTCTTTGGCTCCGGCAGGCTTCAGCGAAATGTTCACATCGCAGCGCATCTGTCCTTTTTCCATGTCGCAGTCGCTTATCCCGGCGTACTCCATCATTTGCTTGAGCTCTGTAAGATACGCATACGCTTCATCGGCGCTTGTCATTTCCGGTTCGCTCACGGCCTCCATCAACGGCACGCCAGCGCGGTTATAATCGATGCCGCTGTATCCGGCAAAATGCGTTGATTTGGCAACGTCTTCTTCGAGATGAATGCGTGTGAGCCCGATATATTTGTCAGGGAGCTCGGCTCCTGAAAATCCCTTGCCTGATATATGTATTTTCCCATGATTGCAGAAAGGCAGGTCGAACTGAGTAATTTGATAATTTTTCGGCATGTCCGGGTAGAAGTAGCTTTTTCTGTCGAACTTGCTGTATTTGGCTATTTCGCAGGAGCACATCATTCCAGCCACTATTGTTTGGTGAATAGCCTTTTTGTTTGGAACCGGCATTACTCCCGGGTATCCCATGCACACGGGGCAAACCATCGTGTTTGGCTCCTGGCCGAACTTATTCGGGCAGGAACAGAACATTTTGCTTTCAGTTTTTATTTGAACGTGAACTTCAAGTCCTATAACAACATCATAATCGGCCATGTCAGCAATTCCCTGATTTTTATTATCAATTAAATTCGCATATAGAATAACGCAAATACGAAATTTTTAAAGTTGATTTCGCTTTGCAAGAAGACAGTCTCAGCGTTTTTTTCTGAATTGCCCTGGAGTCATGCCTGTGTATTTCTTGAAGACGCTGGCAAAATATTGGCTTGACGAAAAGCCCAGGTCAAATGCTATTTCAGTTATCGGACGCTTTGTTTCCGCAAGCATTTCCTGAGCTTTGGAGCATTTTATCCTGCGAATGAAGTCAGCGGGAGTCTGCCCTGTGTCGGCTTTGAAGCGGTCGTTAAAGCGCGCCGGGCTTAAGCCGAAATATTCCGCCAGCTCGGCGGCTGAAATATCACTGCAAATGTTTTTTTCTATGTAATTGCGCGCTTCCATGTCGATAGTCGACGCTTTGCGGTCAATCTGCCGCGAGGAAAAAACTTGCGCCGTTTCCAAAAAAATCTGACAGACAACAGCCCTGCCGGAAGCGGCAAAAAGCTCATCATTGCGTCCTTCCTTAAACGCAATCAAAATCTGGAGGAATTGCTCAAAATAAAAAGCAAGCGCTTCATTCACGTCTCGAATGGCATTGCCGGAATCGTTGAGAAGCCTGTTTATTTCATGCAAAGCCTTTTGAGACAACGGCGTGTATTTCAACGCGTCTTTTGCCAGGGGCTCAAAGACCAGCCAGAAAAGTTTGCAAGGCTTGATGATGTTCAACTCCCCGCGATGAAACACGTTTGGCTGAACTATGGCGGCCTGCCCGCCTGTCAGGCAAAGGTCTTTGCCATTTTTCAGTTTCCATGAAACCTTTCCCTCTGTCAGATAAGTCAGCTCAAATCCTTTATGGGCATGAGCCCCCAGAGGAATGGGTCGTTTTAGCGAATCAAACCCGCCTCCATTTACAAGAGGCATTCCTTGCCAGCTTCCGTTAAACGAAATTCTTCCTGAAAAATGCTTCCTTGCCATGCAAATTTTTGCCTTTCGTAATTGAATGCATTTGTCTAATATAGCCTCTTTCTTGTTTTGAAAAACAGAATTAAGGGAATTTTTAATTAAAAGCGAATCAGCATAAGAGCGATAGCCTTTTAATTGAAAAGCACTGCAAAGAATGTTCGGACAATAATTTTAAGGTCTTTCTGCAAGGAAATGCTGTTTACGTAACTTTCATAAATGCCAAGTTTGCGCGGCAGTATGACTTCCTTGTATTCTTTTTCGGAGTCATCCGCTTGCGCCAGAAGCTCTTCTTCGTTTCTGAACTCTATTGAGCCGGGATCAGTGATGCCTGGTCTTTCTGCAAGGACTTTTTCCCATCTGTCCGGATACAATTCAATATACCTTCGCACTTCAGGACGAGGCCCCACAAAGGACATCTCGCCTTTTAATACATTGACCAGTTGCGGCAGCTCGTCCAGTTTTGTTTTTCGCAGTATGCGTCCAATGCCAGTTACTCTCATGGAGCTTCCAGGCTCAAAGCCTTTTTGTTCGGCGTCAGTGTCAACAGCCATTGAACGGAACTTGAAGATGAAAAAATATTTCCCGTTTTTCCCTCCGCGTTCCTGCCGGAAAAAGACCGGGCCCGAAGAGCTGAGCTTTACCGCAATTGCTATTGCCAGAAAGAGGGGCATAAAAAGAGCCAACAAGATTATTGCCAGAAAAAAATCGAGTAAATGTTTAAAAATTTTTCTGTACATCTAGATTCTCCTGGAAAATGTTTTAAAAAGTAAAAAAGCCCGGCGCGCGCGACTTTTGACGCTGTCATTAAGCCCGAAAGCACATGCGTTTATAGCTTTAAAAACAAAATTTATCACGATTTTTAGGATTCCTTCAGCAAGTGTCTTACTATTTTGCCGGACGCGTTCCCATCGCCATATGGCTTTGTTTTTGGATATTCCGGCTTGCATTTTGCAAAGCTGTCGACGGCTTCCACTATTTTGTTGTAATCGGCTCCGACTATCACATTCCAGCCCATTTCAATGGTTTCCGTCCATTCGGTTTCGTCCCGCATTGTGACGCATGGGGTTTCATAGAAAAAAGCTTCTTTCTGGATGCCGCCGGAATCGGTAAGAATAAGCTTTGCTGATTTTTCGGCCATTATCATCTCAAAATAACTCATTGGCGGGAGAATTTTCACTTTTTCTGAAAATTTCAAATTGTATTTTTCAAGATAGCTTTTTGTTCTTGGGTGCGCGGGATATATGACAGGGATGTTTTTTGATATATCATTGACTGCCTTGACGATGCTTTCCAGTCGATCCCGGTTGTCAGTGTTGGCTGGCCGGTGACAAGTCATTAGAATGTAATTGTTTTTTTCCAGTCCGTATTTTGCGCATGGGTCGCATTGCTTCTCTGCCAGTGGAATGAATTTCATAGCGCAATCATACATCACATCGCCTACCAGAAGCGCAGTAAAGCCGCGGCCTTCGTTTTTCAGGTTTTGCACCGCAGGCTCAGTTGAGCAAAAATTCATGTCGCTTATGTGGTCGGTTACCACGCGATTTATTTCTTCGGGCATCCTGCGGTTGAATGACCTCATTCCCGCCTCCACATGCGCCACTGGAATATGCAGTTTTATTGCGGCAAGCGCGGCGGCAACGGTTGAATTTGTGTCGCCGTATATTAGAATGCGGTCTGGGCGCTCAGAGATCAGGGCGCATTCTATTGAGGCGAGCATTTTTCCTGTCTGATCGCCATGAGAGCCGGAGCCAATGCTCAGATTATATTTTTCTTTGGGTATGCTCAATTCTTTAAAGAATACATCGGACATGTCGGGATCATAGTGTTGACCTGTATGTATTATTACTTCCTCCAGAGAGGGGTTTTGAGCTATTTGAGCCGACACTGCCGCCGCCTTCACAAATTGAGGCCTTGCTCCAATTATTGTGCATATCTTCATAAAATAAACCGCCTTATGTTTTTGGATCGCAATAATGACGGGAAATATAACGCCCTTTTTGCAAATCATCAATTTATTAGAAGAAAAGACTATTCTGACGCTTACAACGCATTGCAAAAATATCGAAAAAAAAGAGAAAAGCCAATAATCAAACTTGACAATGACATATGGCGTTGTCTATTTTGTGAGTGTTTTCAACTTAGCTTGAAAGAGCTAAAAACAACAAACAACAAAACAAGGGGGAAGTCTGATGAAAAAGATTTCATTACTCGCAGCTTTGGCTGTAGCCGCAATCGTACTAACTGGTTGCACAACAAATTACGAAAGCAAGTACAGCGCACCGTTGACAATCAAAGTAGAAACTGATGCAAAACCAACCATCACTGTTGGTGGACTCATCAAAGGTCAAGCCACAATGCAGAGAGTTCTTTTCTTCCAGTGGGGCGCAACCAAATTTGCTGAATGCGTAAACTACGGTGGAACTGGCACAACTGGCGGATTCTTGTTCTCGCCTGTTACTGATGCAAAAGCTGCAGCTGCCTACAATGCATGCAAAGATGCCAAGTGCGACATTATTGTTTGCCCAAGGTACACAATTGTAAACGATGACTATGTTGTTTATGCCAAGACCAAAGCCACTGTTGAAGGCTATGCTGGCACATTCAAAGGTGTAAAGCCTATCAAATAATCATCTGATTATTGTTTGATTATTCGCGCCGGACTTTTGTCCGGCGCTTTTTTTTTTGCGTGTTCGACGGGCGATAGTATTATTTGAAATCTTTAAGCCAGAGGCTTGAGGAGGCGTCGGACGGCATGCGCCAGTCTCCGCGCGGAGACAGGCTTATTGTTCCCACTTTGGGCCCGTCCGGTATGCAGCTTCTCTTGAACTGTTGAGAAAAGAAGCGCTTGATGAACAGTTTTAGGAATTTTGCGATGTCTTCATCGGAATACTTGTTGGCAAAAGCCATTTTTGCCAGGCATTTTATTTTTTCCGGCCTGGCTCCGTATTTGACTGTGTGATACAGGAAAAAATCGTGAAGCTCGTACGGCCCTATTATTTCTTCTGTCTTCTGGTTTATTTCGCCATCTTTTTTGTTGGGGAGCAGCTCCGGACTGACAGGCGTGTCTATAACGTCCAGAAGAATGTCTTTGAGTTTGTTGCTTGAGCTTTCGGCCACCCATTGTATAAGGTATCGTATAAGGGTTTTGGGCACGCCGCAATTGACGGCATACATGGACATGTGATCTCCGTTGTATGTTGACCATCCGAGAGCTATTTCAGAAAGGTCGCCCGTGCCGATGACCAGTCCGTGTTCCTTGTTGGCTATGTCCATTAGTATTTGCGTGCGTTCGCGGGCCTGCACATTTTCGTATGTCACGTCATGAATGTTCCGGTCGTGTCCGATGTCTTCAAAATGCTTGAGGCACGCCTCGCTGATTTTTATTTCGCGCAATTCGGCTCCGATTGTTTTGCACAGCTCTACTGCGTTGGTGTATGTTCTGTCGGTGGTGCCGAATCCCGGCATTGTGATGGCAATAATGTCGCTGTTTTTTTTGCCTGCGAGCCTGCATGTTTCGGCCGTTGCCCGAAGCGCCAAAGTGGAGTCGAGCCCGCCGGATATGCCTATTACCGCTTTTTCGG
>CAZYVR010000096.1:0-16456 GCA_964651145.1 uncultured Victivallales bacterium
ACGCCCATCAAAGCTCCATTCGGCATAAACTCATAAAATTCAAGATATGCTGAACATTGCCCGGTCAAATAACGCGCCGCCAATTGAGTGACCGCGCCCATGCTGTCATTTTCAGGCACTGTGCAAATATCCATTATTTCATGAAGCAAAGTCAACGCTCCGGCAGGCGCGAACTTCATAAGTTTTTTGACGCCGTCCACGTCCACAAATGAAAACGCGTCATAACCGCGCTCTGTCAGCTTTGCTTTCAGAGCCGATGCAAGCCGGGCCGCGTTTTCAAGAGATTCACTTTTTGGCTCTTTTGCAAAGCTCCATTCGTTCAGCATTTTATGGGTCAATGCCTTAATCTCATCATCGCCGAGAGACTCCATCATCTGCGCTATTTCAAGCATTTCAAAATGCTCTATTTCCGGGCCTATTTTGCCCTTCAGCGAAACGCCGTCATACAATGTGCCGTAAAGACGCATGTCACGGTATCCCATCATTCCTATTTTGGCTTTTTTCAGGAGAGACGCCGCGCGCGCAGCTTTTGCAAAGCTCTTTATTTCCTCAAGAGACGCGGCTTGCCCAAGATAATTTACGACGTATTTAAACTTGTATCCCATGTCTTTCATCGGCTTGCGCAGCGCGGTTGTTCCTGCCTGATCCGCAGTAGTGACAAATCTGTCGCCATCCTGCCAGCCAGACAATCCCCAAAGAATCATTGGAATATGCTTGAAAGGTTCTATGACGCTAAAAACAGCCCATGACGGAATCCAACCAGCCACGCAGACGACCAACGCGTCAAACTCCCCTTCCCTCAATTCATCCACAGCCCTCGCCGCCTCTTTTCCGTTGGAGTCATCGCTGACTGGAGACGCAACAAGCAAATCCATTCCCATATTTTTCAATTGCTCAACAGCTTCAGAACATTTTTTTTCTATGATATCCCTGGGAGTGTTAACTTCTCCAAATCCCACAAACCCAAGTCTTATCGGCCTCATTTTAAACATATCAACACCTCAATATATTGTTTTTAAAGTTTCATTGATTTTAAGATATTTATTATAAACGATCTTGTACTTTTTAACATTTTCAGGATTTGGAACAAAGCACTTTCTGGTCTTTGTCATATGCTTTACGGCTTCATTCAAGTTGTCGTAAAGGCCACAGCCGACCGCCGCAAGAATGGCAGCGCCCAAGCAAGTTGTCTCTTCGCATTCCATTGCATATATTTTTTTGTCAAGGACATCTGCTTTTATCTGCATCCACACCTCGCTCCGGGAAGCCCCTCCTATGGAAAAAACTTCTTCTCCATCTATGCCTATGTTCTCAAGAATCTGCAAATAATCTTTAAGGAGAAACGCCACAGCCTCCATTATTGCCCTGATAAAATGCTCCCTTTTATGGGACAATGACAGGCCCCAGAAAACTCCTCTTGCCTCTGGCAAACTTGCAGGGCAAACAACTCCATTAAAATGAGGCAAAACAATAAGCCCTTCGCTTCCAGGAAGGATTCCTGCCGCTGCTTTGTCCATATCAGAATAGTTCATATCTTTGCAAAACTCATCGCGAAACCAACGCAATATTATGCCCGAAGCAGGCGCCCATGGAAGAAGCGCGTAAACATCTTTAATGGCATGCCTGAAAAGACTTGCTCCATGCTTGGAGTCGCAAATAAATTTATCGACAGAAGCGCAAACAGCCATAGCCGTGCCTGTTGTTTCCGTAATCATTCCTGGCGCAATATTCCCTGCGCCAACTGCGCCGGCTATCTGATCTATTGGCGCAACGCAAACACGACATTCGCTATTCAATCCAAGCTCCGGCGTCGCAATATGCCCGATTGGAGACCCGGAAATATGAAGTTCAGGAAAAAGCGTCTCTGACACCCCAATAAAATTCAACATTTCATCCCACCATTTCCCTGATGAAATATTAATGCATAGAGTCGATGGATACAATGCAAAATCAGACGCAAAGCGCCCGGACAATTTATAGATTATATAGTCTTCGACCAAAAGAAACTTTGCTGTTCTTGCGAAATTTTCCGGCTCATTTTTTCTAAGCCACAAGATAATGCATGCAGTGCAACAAGCGGAAGCTTCCTGCTGCCCTGTGACTCTGCGCAATTCATCCGCGCCAAAGACTGACGCTATTTCATCGGCCTCATCACGAGCGCGACCGTCAAGCCACACAATGGCTTTTCTAACAGGCAGTCCATCACGGTCAAGAGATATTAAAGTTTCCCCTTGGCTGGTCACTCCCACCGCTGAAATATTTTCAAAACAGCCAAGTGAAGCAGCCCTTATATTTTCTATGACTTCCTTTGTCGAACTCCAATAGATTTCAGGGTCAAGCTCCACTATATCAAACCCTCTTTTCTCTAAATCATACTCGCATACGCTTAAGGCAATTTCACGCCCGCCCGAGTCAAAAAGCGCCCCTTTTACAGAAGATGTGCCTATATCTATTGAAAGAATATATTCCATAATTCATGCCATTCATTGAGCGTTAAAATAATTTATCTATTTCGCAAACTGTTTCATCCACAAGTTTTTTGCCTCCATCAGAGCCGACTATGCCATTGATAATCAAGGCTCCATAGCCGCCATATTCTTCCGCCCTCTCAGTCGGCAAATAAGCGGTGGAGCCGCAAGCAAGCTGGACGACAAAAACTTGCTCCGCATTGCTTCTCGACTTTATCTGAAGTCCATAATCAAGAAAAAGCTCAAACGGATTTGTCACAAAAACAACATTGCCTATTCTCAAAGCGTGAAGCTCCATCTCATAATCGGGCTCGTCTTTTTGTTCTTCATATCTTGCCACTACAGCCTCGTTGTTTCTTATGAGGACAAAGTGGTGAAGCTTGCTGTCGTAAGGCCCTGGCCTGCCGGGAATTTGTTCATTGCCCCTGACCTCTTCGCAAAAAGCGGCAAAAGCCTCTCCAAACGGAAGAATTTTCTCCAGCTCTTCAATATTTCTGAGAGCCTCTTTATATTCCTTGTATGAGGCTTTGCGCTTGGGCAATAAAATATTTTTTACACTATGCACAAAAGGAACGTCAAATTGAATTTCCCCTTCTGCTTTATCCAAAGCCCTAAGCATCGAGTCAAAGACTCTTTGACCCAAAACTTTAACGCCACGCTCGCGCCATAACTCATCGTCTTTTGTCCTGACAAGGTCTCTGGGAGACTGACATCCAGCGGCGCTTATCTGACAAAGCGTGTGAAATCCATCGCCGAATTTCTCCTTCATAAGGCGTCTTGCTTCGCCCATAAAATCGGATGATATATAATATGTTGCCTCCATAACCTGCGATGGGCACGCCAGATTAACAATTGCGCCGACAGGCGTCCTGTTTTCATCAAAGAAAAAGACAGTTTCAACGCTTGAGTCTTCGTTGCCTTCCATTCCTATGAAGTCCTCTCTTGAAACATCGCCATACATTTCAGCAACGCCATTCTCATAAACAGCCCTGCGATTGTGCCCGACAACGGCAAAATCAGAAGAATTTGCAAAGCCTGAGCTCTGCTTTGAATTCCAGGCGACAACAACCGCTTCTGAAAGTTTCTCTATTACAAATTCTTTGTATTTATCCGCTTCGTTTGACGCCTCCCACCAACTTCGTCCCGGCGAAACGCCAGGAGCGCTATGGGTATGAGTGGCGTTCATTATAATTTTAGAAGTGTCAATATCTGGAATTTTGCCCTTCAAATTGTCTCTAAGTTCGTTCAAAAATTCTATTGAAAAATTAGTGAGGTCAACTGAAATCATTACGGCTTGTTCGCCATTGCTTTCAAGAGCCATAACAGTAGCTCCCAGCCTTGAATGTATTCCTTTCGAGACCCTTTGATAATATTGCCCATAAAGGTCGACTATCCCGACTGGGGTGATGTCCGTTTCCGCCCAACCTGTTTTTAACTGACTCATAACTCCACCCATGACTTTGCCTTTGCCGACTCTTTGACTTTATCTATAAGTTCCTGAATATAAATCCCCTGTTCAATGCCTGGCTCCGCTTTTTTCCCTTCATGGACGCATTCAAGGAAATTGTAAAGACAAGCCATATGGCCTCTCAGCCAGCCAATGGAAAACTTGGGCCCGGGGAAACCTGCCGGCTTGTCATAGCGCTGGCCTGTGTCGATTTTTGTCCAGCCGCGCACTCCGCCCATGGGGGAGCTTTGGGAGGACGAATCATAATATTCCAAGTGGTGCGCATCCATTCCGTTGAAACGCAATGCCCCTTTGGAGCCATGAATTTCAAAGCGCATTTCATCTTCGACTCCGGTCGCGATCTTTGTCCCCTCGATATTTCCCACCGCGCCGTTTTTCATTTTTGCGAGCATCATTACGCAATCTTCCGCATCAACCTTCATCTTCACGTTTGGGTCTTCCTCAGAGGGTCTTTCGGTAAAAGCGATATGGTTTATAGCGCAAAGCGCCTGGTAATCCCCCAGCAAATAATGAATCAAATCCATCACGTGGCTTGCAAGGTCAGCAACAACCCCGCCTCCGCTTGCCGCCGCAAGCTTCCATTTAAAAGGCGCGTCAGGATTGGCGCTGCCGGAATGAAGATAACACGCGCGAAACTCCAAAACCTGCCCCAACGCTCCCTCATCAATCAATTGCTTTGCGCGAATTGTGGCGGGGAAAAAGCGGTTCTGCAATGTCATTTGAGCAATGCCTTTGTAATCCTTTAAGGCTCTTTTAATTTCTTTAGCTTCAGCCATATCCACAACCAGCGGCTTGTCGCAATATATGTTTTTATTGTTAGCCATGGCTGAAAGAAGGGCGTCTTTGTGATAATTGTTCGGCGTGCAGATGTGGACAATATCAATGTCAGGATTCTCTGTTATTTCCCTAAAGTCTGTGACGCCTAATTCAGCGCCCAACTGCTCTTTTGCCTTTTCGGCAGTTTCTTTTTTTGATGTGCAAACATGAGTGATTTTTGTTCTGAATGGCAATGAGTCATAAAACAATGGAAGATTAACATGCCCATAAGCGTGAACTTTCCCTATAAACCCAAATCCTATTATTCCCACGCGGTATGTGTTCATTAAATTATTCTCCAGAGCTGACGTTTGTCAACTCAACATTATTCATTTTTACGCCACGGCAATTGCGGCAGACAACGGCGGTGTCGCCGCCTGTTTCCATATCAATATTGCTGAGCCTTATATCTTGAATAATTGTCTCACTGCTCCCGGTCAAGATGCATGGCTCAGAGCTTTTTATTCTAAAATTTGAAAAGGAAAGCCCGGCTATTTTCCTCAACTTCACACCTTCCTCCACGTATATCCTGATTGGGAAGCGCCCACTTTTTATTGTAAAATTAGAAAACGTTATGTTTTCCAAGTCCATTGTCGTCTTTGAATTTTCCGGCATATAGCGCTTCGGATTGTCCACATTTATTCCTGTGCCTTCTCCGCTGAAAGATATATTGCTGAAAGCGCAATTTCTAATTATGTTGTCTCCGGGGCATCCGACTCTGATTCCCTGGCATATGCTGTCAAGCGTGCAATTGGACATAACCACATCTTCACATATTGCGGGTTCATCCTGAAGATGCTGAATTGCGCGCAAAATAAAACAGTCGTCTCCAGTTTTGATAAAGCAGTCGCTTATGGCAACATGACGGCATGAATCAATATCGATCCCGTCATTGTTTATCATTTTCTGATCGCCAATCACTTTAATTCTGTGAATATTCACATATTCGCAGGCTATCAGCCATAAAGTCCAGCATGGAGAATCGATATATGAAGAATCCTCAAATTTTACATTTTTGCATCGGAAAAACATTACCATACGAGGACGCTGGAGCAGAGGCTTTTCATAAAACCTGCTGTTTTCTGGAATGTCAGTTTTATAAAACGCCGGCCCGGCTCCATTGATTTCCCCCGGCCCGGTAATGGAGATATTTTCACAATAGCTGGCTGATATCAGAACCTTTGCTGTTTTTTCAGGACACAGTTCACTTTTGAACCCTGTGGCTTTGAAGCTGTCATAATCATCGGGAGCGCTGCCGCCCTGAAGTTTTGAGCCCGCCATGAGATGCAATTCAACGTTGCTTTTCATATGAAGGGTGGAAATGCTATATTCACCCGGAGGCACAATGACTTTCCCGCCTCCATTCTCATTGCATTTGTTTATTGCTTGCTGAATTGCGGCAGAATCTTTATTTTTTCCATCTCCAACTGCTCCGAGATCTTTTATATTGCTGATCATTTTAGAAGTTCCTTTTCTGTTTCAGCTATTGCTTCTTCAATCATATCCATGCCTTTTTGCGCAACTTCATTCGGCATTATAATAGGAGGACTCATGCGCAATATATGCCCCGCCGGTATCCACGCCAAGCCTTTTTTAAAAGCTTTCTGGTAGACCATTTTTCCAGCCTCGTCAAAAGGCTCTTTTGTTGCCTTGTCTTTCACAAGCTCCACTCCCAGAAGGCATCCCTTCACTCTTGTGTCGCCAACAATTTTATATTTTTCGATCCATCCTGACATTTTTTTCTTAAAGATCGCTTCAAGCTCCATGGCATGCTCCAGAAGCCCCTCTTCCTCGATGACCTCAATGCACGCCAAAGCCGCCGCGCAAGCCATGGGATTGCCTCCATAACTTGTTGACGCGCTTATCTTGTCCACCGCCTCCGCGTATGGCTCGCGCACCGCCATTGCAGTCACTGGAAATCCATTGCCGAAGCCTTTTCCCAATGTAACAACATCCGGCACAACATCCCAATGCTCCATACATAATATTTTCCCTGTTCTTCCCATGCTTGTCAACACCTCATCCGCAAAAAACAGGATATCTCTTTCCTCAAGAAACTTTTTAAGCTTCGGAAAAAAGTCGTCCGGCGGCATAATGCTTCCGCCCCATCCCTGAATAGGCTCCATTACAAACGCGGCAACCTGACCCGTTGTGCTTTCCCTGATAAAGGTGTCATAAAATTCCAGATATTTTTCAGTGTCAATCGTGCCGTCTTCCCTTGTCCACCATGGGCGGTAAGAGTCCGGACGCGGAACCATATAAAAGCCGGGAGCGCGGGTCGGCCCGCTGAATTTTGTCATTCTGGCCAAGCTTACAGCATGGCCGCTTTTGCCGTGAAAATCCATGAAGCAGCTGATAAATTCGTGCTTACCTGTGGCTGCGCGACAAGTCCTCAGCCCCGCCTCAACGGCGGTAGTGCCACTGTCGTAAAGCTGGAAGCCATTAAGATCCCCTGGCAAAACATCGGCCATTTTTTCCAGCAATCGCACTTTTATTTCAGATGTGAAATCATGAGCGTTCATTAACTGCCTGGCATACTTTGCCACGCCTTCTGACACTTTAGGATGACAGTGCCCAAGAGTGGTTACATATATGCCACTGGAAAAATCAATATACTTATTGCCGTCCACATCCTGCAACGCGCATCCCTGCCCGCTTTCAAATGCGACTGGAAAAAGCCGAACCTGCCCTGAAAGCCCTTTTATATGCTTGACAGCTCTCGAATGAAGCTCATTGCTCTTTGGGCCGGGCAATTCTTTTGTTATTATCTTAGGATACTCCGAAAGGTCCAAATCATATTTCCCCGGATTATACTTGCTCATAAAAAAACCTTATGTTAATTTTGGTTATATATGTTACATTATAACAAATATTCTAAGCCCAACTAAAATTTTGTCAACAGTTTTTTGAATATTTATTGCATTTTTTAACAGTTATGTTATTTTTTAACATCATGAATATAAGACAAAAGACATTGCTGGAAAAATTAAAAAAACTCGGAACCCTCTCCATTGAGGAGGAAGCCGACCATTTTTCCGTGTCGACGATGACTATACGAAGAGACATTCAGCTTTTCGAAGAGCATGGGCTTGCCATACGCACGCACGGCGGAGCCGTTCCCAGAGTGAACGACCCCAGCCAGCTCTTCATTCAGGCAAAATCAACGGAAGCTCAGAAGCACATTGCCGCCAAAACAATAGAGCTGATATCCCCTGGAAGCACAATAATGCTGAGCACAGGCACGACAACCCTTGAAGTGGCGCGCCAGTTGGCGACCTCAAGCCTACAGTTGTCCGTAGTCACAAACTCGCTTCCGATAGCGGCGACATTATACCAGACTCAAATACAGGTTATACTCACAGGCGGGACTCTTCGCTCAAACTCTTTGGATCTGACAGGCCCCGTGACTGAAAAAAACATAGACGAATATTACATCGACACACTTATAACAGGCTGCGATGGAGCCATTGCGCAGGAAGGTTTTTTCACCAAAGACATGAATCTGGCGGAGATGGAAAAAAAATCTGTAAAAAAATCCCGAAAAGTCATAGTGACGACTGAAAGCCACAAATTTAACAATCCCTCCTTTGTGAAATTTGCTTCCACAAAAGAAGTGTCAGTCTTAGTCACCGACAAAAAGATTTCAGACAACGATAAACACATTCTTGCCTCTGCCGGAATGAAAGTTTTTGCCTGCTAAAAAAAATCAACAATTGCTGAATGTTAATCCCGCAATAAAATGCTATATTGACGGGCACAACATCTAATTACAAAAGTAAGGAATATTTAAATGAAAAAACTGCTAACTGGTTACATTTGCCTGACTGGATTGTTATTACTCTCAGGCTGCGTCAGCGTGAAATATATTGGCGAGACATACCCGCCCACAACACAAATCAGTGTGTTCATGGACAAAAAACAAATACCATGGAAATATCAGGTCATAGGCAAAGCCATAGCAACTGCGCCTGACAACTTCACATCAGGCAACATTCAGGAAAAATTAACCGACAAAGCAAAGGCCGAAGGCGCAAATGCAATATTGATCCTGAGTTTTAGAAAAATCGAAAGCGGCGAATCAGTCCAAAACTCCAGTGTCACCACTTGCGTGTCCCCTGGCTGGGGCTGGGGCGACGGCTATGACGACTACTGGGATGACGACATGATGGGGCCTCCTTACGCCGAAGAAGTCGCCTGGAATCCATCCTCAAACGTCAGCTATGAATATGAGACTAAAGCTCGCGCTTTGTTTCTGCGCTATATAACCAAAAACGGCAAAAAAATCAAACTCAAAAAATAATTCCCCAGAAGTTAGAAGTCTATTCAAAATAAACTAAACATTTGCTGGCGAGGATTAATGCCTTCTCTGGTCTCAAATAAAAATCCAGCGGCAATAAATTTGATCCCCCTCCGGAGATAGAGCTTTAGCGTGTCGCTTGCAATTTACCGGCAAGATCACAACGTCTCCCTCTTGCAACAATAAGGATGTGGAGAAATAAATGACAATGGCAATATTATCAATGCTTCTGCCGGGGATATGATAGCAACCCCAATTGATGGCTGGCACAGCTTTAAAAACATTGGAGATGGAGATTTTGCTTTCACTGCGCTAATTATAAAAGACTAAAGACTTAGCCTTTACAAGGGGGGGGAGCCGATGAAATCAGGAGACGCGCGCCTGTATCTGACAAAGAACGACATGCTGGAATTGTCATAAAAAACGTCTCTAATATTCTTCTATTCACTCATTTATTCTCTTATATCATTTAAGAAAACAGCAACTGTCTCCCATTACCAGCATCGATTTGAGCACAGGAGGAAGAATCTTTGAATCTGGATTGCGCAAGCTCTTTACAATATAATCAGCGGAAAGAGCGGCAAGCTTTTCAGCATCTGAAAAAATGTGCGTTATTTCTATGTCGTACAAACTCTCCACCTTGTCAAATGTGATAACCGAAAGATCCTCCGGTATTTTTACGCCCATAGCATAAAGGCACTGAAGTATTTCCGAACAAATGGCGCCCTGAGAAAAAAACACGGCGTCAGGCTTTGCCTTTGCTATATGCTCTGACACGTTCTTGGCATACTTGGCGGCTGATGTTGAGCAATCGCAAACATCCACAATCATGTCAGGTGAAAAAACAATATTCGAAGCAGATGCAACAGAGTCCTTAAAAAGCTTTACGCGCCGAACATTATACTGCTCCTGTCCGCGATGCATAAACAAAACCTTTTTGAGTCCATAGTTGGATAGCAGATTAACTGCCTGACGCATTGCGTCTTTTTCGTTGTGCGCCCCCCATACGACATTGCCAGACGCGCCGTCGAGCATTCTGTCATACAAAAAGAAAGGCTTTGCTATTCTGGCAGCCAAATCCTTAATAATCTCAAAAGAGCTGTTTGCAGGAGCAATCCAGACATAGCAATCCAAGCTCTCAATATGATTGTTCAGAAAGGCTTCCGACGAGTCCGGCATTGCAAGCAACTCCACCCTGCACCCCCCTGCGCTGAACCTCTCGCATAAAATATTTTGAATCATCAAGTATGTCTCAGACCCTGGACAAAAAGGCCTCGCAAAAAGGCCAACACGAAGCACTCTGCAACTTCGCAACTCGGCTGGACGCGTGACAAAAGCCCCCTGCCCTTGGCGAGAAACCAGCAACTCCTCGTCAATTAACAGCCTGATGCCCTTTCTGACCGAAGTCCTCGAAATGCCGAACCGGGCAGCAAGCTCATTCTCGCCGGGAATGCGCTCGCCAAGCTTATACTCACCGGACGCAATTCGGGATCTCAAATCATCAACCAACTCAGAATAAACAGATACTTCCGCCTTCATAACGCTCTCCTAAAATACAACTACTTATACATGTACAACCAGTTGTATAAAAATCAAGTTTTTCAGAAAACAAATATTGACTTTTTAAGCTAAAGCCGTATACTAGACATGAAAGCAAACATGTTCAATGAAAAATATCAATCAACAGAACAAGGATTTCTTTATGAAAGCTTTTTTTTACGCAATATACACCCTTGCGCTCATTCTCCTCCCGGAAGCCATAAACGCTAGCGACTTCTACAAAACAGGAGGAAAGCGAGTTGACAACATTTATAACTTCACCAAATATTACCTGCCACGCCCAGAACTAAAGCGGGAATTCATTCTTGAGGAGCCAGTTTCCGACGCATGGGCTTACACATTGAGCGGAATCAGAGACCCAGAAGACACTGCTACTTACAAAATAAATGGAAAAATAGCGCATGTCCATAAGCCAAATCCATGGAACAAATTTCGCGGCTTCATTTACAAAGCCCCAATAAGCGGGTTCAAAAAGGGCAAAAATGAGTTAATAGTTGAAAATGTAAAAAAATCCTTTATGATTGTTATACATCTTGCCTCAGGCAAAGAAGTGATTATTGAGCCAGATGACAAATGGCTCAACCTTCGAGGCAAAAAGTGGGTAAAAGCAGGTAAAGCGGGAATTATTCCGGAAAAAAAAGAGCAATATCATGGCAACGCCCGCCCCTATGGCGGATTGATAGAAATAGAAACACCAAGCAAAAAAATGCCGGTTTTTAAACAGGGCAATGATATCCGCCAGCAAATCATCATTCCGAAAATTTTTTATGGCATCAAAAAACCTCTCCTCAGCTGCGAAATTGAAAATTGCTGGACAAAAGAAAAGCCGGAATGGGGCAAAAAAGATGGGATCACCGGCACAGTTGAAAAAGATAAAATAATTTATAATCTTGAGCTTTCCGCAAAGAAGCAGGGAGCCTATACTATAACATATTCATTCGGCCCTAAAGAAGGGCACAAACGCCGAGCCGAACTCATCGTCATAGGAAAAATAGACCAGAAAAAAGTCCCAGCAAGCAAGCTTTTTTCTAGCCTAAAGAAAAAACTTGTGACCCATATAAAATGCGGCGACCCTAAAGATTCCCATAGATTTGTGGAGCGCGGAGAGTACAAAGGCCAAAGGATAATGGAAGACACGCTTGTCCTAAAAAATGGCAAAAGAGCAAAAGTAAGATATCGCGAAACAGGAAACTGGTTTTCACATGCCTCTGAAAAAATCAGCGTAGTGACCTGGGATGCGGAACTGAAAAACATGAACAAACTTCATGTTTTGGAATATGACTATCCTGACAATCGCGACAGGGTTTTCACTGTGGGAGTTGTTTATGACGATCCCGCTGAATATTTTCCTGAAGCAACAGAAATTTGCGGCGGGGATTTTCCTCTTTCAGGAGAACTTAAGACCGGACGGCTGATTTTTTACTCCAGAACACCGCATATCGAAGTTCTTTTGGCAAACAAAGAATCAGGCAGGCGCGGAGCTGTCGCAAATATTCGTATTTACGAGATAGAGGACTCAGATCTTCCAATGGCAGACATTGATATTCCAGACGGAAAATTATATATGGCAGAAAGCCAGAGAGGCGTTGTGCCTCAATGCGTAAACATGTATCCAGGCACAGACTATTTCAATAACCTGGGAGGCTTCGGAGGCATTCTTGCCGAAGGATATGACCAGTATAGAAGACTTTACCTGTCAATGAGAAATTTTCTATGCTACACACGCTTTTGCGGGGAAAACGGCTATATGCCCTCAAGCACAATGTTCAGCCAAATGAGATATCCCTGCGCTCAAGCCCCGCAGGTTAAGACCGACGGCATTGGGCTGCTTGAAGAGATGTTCGCCGAAAATGACATGAAACTTGTCCTCATGTCACATTACTTCACCGACATGACGCTATTGGGCAAAGACTGGAAATTCACAGGCAGCCGAACTCTTCAGAGATGGATTGATGCAAATCTAAAGGACATTAAAAAGGAAAACTTTGCCGACCCCGTCATTCTCATGGACAAAAACGGAAAATCTTTGGCGGCATTTGATCCGTCCCATCCCGATGTCCGCAAAGCTTTCCTTGAAGCTCTTGGAGTGCAGCTTGAGCTTTATGGAAACAGCAAGGCATTTAAAGGAATAACCGTTTTTATCGCGAATGGACGCATCGAAGGGCTCAGTTTTATCAGCAATGATTTTGGCTACGGCGATGGAACCATGCAGCGCTTCAAGCAGCAAAGCAAAGTTAAGCTTCCTGATTTTAAGGGAGAAAAACGCTTTGCGGAACGGTATAAGTGGATAGCGGAGAATGAAGCTGAAAAATGGGAGAACTTCAAATGCGCCACCTTGACTTCTCTTATGGGCTCCGCCAGCAAGCTTGTCGCTGAAAAAAATTCCCAAGCTCAACTTTTTGTAGCCGTCAAATGCCTTTCAGCCAAAAAGCCCCCCTCAATAGAAAACTCTAAATTGCTTGCCGGTGTTGATAAAAGGTACAAAGCCATTGGCTGCAACTTGCAACAACTAAAAAAAATATCAGGTTTGGTTCTAGTTGGCCAGTTGCCCGTTTCTTCTCTAAGATCACCACATTGCAAAAAAAGCCCCGAATGGAATTCATGGAGATGCTATTCAGAGGAGCTTCAGGACTACCGTTACAACGGTAAAAACACCGGAGCTATTCTACACTGCGCTGGCTATGAAAATCATCTCAAGTGGCCTGCACATCCTATTCGCGGCAGATATGACAAGTCATTGCACGCCGCAACAGGCGGAGCATACAGCCATTATCTTCACCAGCTGAATGTGGCGCTTGCTGGATTGGGTGCGTCCTATATCTTCACCAATGAAATGGACTGCAATCATACAATGGGCCACGAGCTCTACAAGGCTGAATTCGCCGAAACTTTTTCGCTGATTCCTCTTGGAGACTACAAAAGAGTGGATGGCTCCAACCAAAATATTATTGGCAGAGTTCAGGCAAATGAAAATCCTTCTGTTTTCTATGTGAGCAACCTGAAATCTTTTGACACAACGCTGGAAATCAGCTTCGAAGAGGTTTCCACATGGAAATTCTGGAGGGGAAGGTCGGTTATTGACTTAAGGACAGGAAAAGAACTGCCACTGAAAAATGGAAAAGCAGCGATCAAGCTTGGAAGCTATGAGACAAAAATATTCAAATGCGTGGATATTGCTCCATCAAAATTGGGGAAAATAATCCCCGACGAAGCTCAGGTGAAAAAACACAAAAGACAAAAGCTAAAAAGTGACAGAGCCTTGGAGATTTCAGCGCGCGTTGGAGACAATGGACAAGCTCAGCTGTTTATAAAAAACACAGGAGATGCGCTGGAAAAAGATTTCATAAAGATAACCAGACACGACAACGACAAGTCTCTTGAAAACACAAAATGGACTTATGGTCCCCTTAAGCCAGGCGAAGAACAGATTATAACCATTCCCGGAAAATTGAAGACAGACAAAGACATTGTCGAAGGAATAGTGCATACTCCAAACGAAATATTCTCCTTTAGATCAGGCGGACGCAAAACCCTTTACGCCGAGCCTTGCGAAATGTCTTTCACTATCGATGGAAAAAGCGATGAATGGAAGAATATCAAAGCAATAAAACTGCCGCTCAACATAAGAGATGCCGGAATGACGCGAATACGCTCAAAAGAGGAAATAAAGAAATTCCCTGAAGTATATGTATTTTTAAAAGCCGCATGGAAAAAAGACGGCTTGTGTCTGCTTTTTGAAGTTCCAGACAAAAAAATCATGCGCAACAAAGAATCCTCAAAGCAACTCTGGTCCGGCGACAGCATAGGCATTTTTCTAGACCTTGACCCTGTCGGTGACAGTCACAATACTTCTTATTCGGATGATGACATTGAATTTATTTTTGCTCCTGCAGATGGCAAAGGCAGAAAAGACGAAATGATCATCGGCAATGCCCATCTCAAAGCAGCTCTGGCAAAGAATCCGGAACTGCTGCAGTGGAAATCAACTGCCAACCAAAACGGATATGCCATAGAAATAAAGCTGGCTAACAAGTTCCTGAAAGAGTTCAACATTTACCCCGGGAAAGCAGTGGGCTTCGATGTCAGGCTGAACGCGCTGGATCCCGAAGATGCCAATAAATTTTATGCAAACTACAGGTACAACAGGCGCATATACGAATGGCACAACAAAGAGGCAAAACTGGAAAGCCACGGAAGCACAAAAAACTTTGGAAATCTGGTCTTAAAGGCTGCTGAAAACAAAACCGCATCACCAGACAAAGAAACAAAACCATGGAAGGACACGAAAGCCCACTCAGGCGAAATCCTGTATTGCAACGACTTCGAAAACGGCTTAGGAAAAATCCAATCATACCAAAAAGTGGAAATAGTCAAAAGAAATGATTTTATGAATGGGGCTAATTCACTCAAAGCTCCTTATGAAAAATGGAAAGGAAAAAGACCCCCCATCGTCAGGCTGAGTTCTCCCATAACAGTTGAGACTGGAAAGACTTACTGTTTTTCAGCATGGGTTTATTCCGATAAAAACGCCATAGGCAGGATTGACTTCAGCGGCGGCCCTCACACAGGATATAAGAACTGGTGGACAATACACAAAGGCATTATTTTTAAAAGGGGCTGGAACAAGTATTCCATAACTAAAACCCTGGAAAAAACCCCCATTAACGGCAGAGGCAAAAAGAAGCACGGTGGAGAAGAAATAAAAAAAATAACGCCAGTTATTAGATTCTACCAAAAAGGAACTTACTTTATAGATGACTTTAAAGTCAAAAAGATTCACAAAAAATAACTTAACTAAGCGGCGGTGAAACTATGATAAAATCAAAAAACACCACAAGAAAAATCACTGATCAGCGCAAAAGCTTGCAGTTTACACTCATCGAATTGCTCATTGTAATAGCTATCATAGCCATTCTGGCAAGCATGCTTCTCCCTGCCCTCAAACAGGCGAGAGCAAGGGCAAAGCAAATAGCCTGCTTGAGCAATCTGAAACAAGTCGGCAGTTCCCTGAATTTATACGCATCCGATTTCAACGGCTGGAACCCTGCTTATTACATAGGCAATGACGGAAATTACGTCTATCCGCAAAGCACCTTAAATGAATACATTAAAAGCGACGCCGTATGGCGCTGCCCAAGCGACAAAGGCAAGGAGAACATCAGATACATAAGAGAATACTCAGGAGGCCCCAAACTTTATGTGAGCTTGACCTACAATGCGCATTCAATGTATCCAAATTCAAACAACAAGTATTATATCAGGCACAGAATGGGACAAGGGCATGAATCTTCGGTAATGGCCTTCAGCGATTATCAAGTTAAAAAAAGCAATGGAGTAGTATCAGAATGCTACCAGCAGGATAATATAATCGCAGTCGACAGCGGCACAGCCGAACTCTTAAGCGGACACAACAATCGCACCAACGTCCTGTTCCTTGACGGACACACGGACAGTTGCGCCACCCCCAAAGCGTTAAATCAATGGAAAGAAGGCTGGCGGTGGAATAGGCGGCATAGAGGCAGCCCTAGCGGCACATTTGATTAACTAATCAACAATAAAAAACAATAATCCAAACCGAAAGGAGCTCTAGATGAAGATTATCATCAGCGCATTCTTGTTGTCTCTTTCTCTGATGGCAACAGCCTCCAAACCCGAAGCATTCTACAAAACCGGAGGCAAGCGAGTCGACAATATTTACAATTTTACAAAATCATTTCTCTGGGGAAAGCTTAAGCGAAACTTCATCTTGAATGAGCCAGTCTCTGACGCTTGGGTATATACAATGACTGGAAACAACATCCCAAAAGACACGATTACATATATACTAAATGGAGAGACTGCTTACGT
>CAZYVR010000097.1:0-16345 GCA_964651145.1 uncultured Victivallales bacterium
CCCCATGAGGCAATGGGCATCCCCACTGCCGAGGCAAATATTCAGGGCTTGAAAAACACCAGGCAAGTTATAAGCATGCTCGAAGACCAGTCATTTCCTATGAGCGGAGAGCTGCTTGATGAGGTTGAAATTATAAAAAAAGAAGTCAAATGCGTTCTCGACAGAACCTTTGAGATGGGCAATGGCGATATTGCGGCTGGCGTCGTACGCGCTTTCGGCGCAGGCATTATCGATGTTCCTTTTGCGCCATCAGTTTACAATTGCGGCAGGATGTTCCCCGTGCGGGACAATTGCGGAGCCGTTCGCATCCTTGAAAAAGGCGGCTTGCCTTTGAGCAACGAGCTTGTGGACTTTCACAGGGAGCGCGTTATGGAGCGCGGCAGGATTGAAAAACGCGACCCCAATTTCCAGATGGTGGTTGACGACATATACGCAATAAGCAAAGGGAAACTTATCGGGAGGCCCAGATGAAAATAGAGAAAGTTATTTATTCCGCAGGACGCACAGGATTTTTCTTTGACGACCAGCAAGCCATCAAGGAAGGAGCCCGCCATGACGGGTTCATGTACCTTGGCAAACCGCTCACTGAAGGCTTTCAAAGCGTGCGTCAGGCAGGGGAGTCTATTTCCATAATGCTTGTCCTTGAGAATGGCGCGGTGGCTCTCGGAGACGCGGCGGCTGTGCAATATTCAGGGGCAGGTGGACGCGACCCGCTTTTTCTTGCCGAAAATTATATCCCTTTTATGCAGAAAAACATAAGCCCGCTTCTGGAAGGGGTGGATTTGCTCAGTTTTCGCAAGTCCGCTGAATTTATAGACAGCCTTGAAGTGGACGGAAAACGTCTTCACACAGCGGCTCGCTATGGCTTGAGCCAGGCATTGCTTGATGCCTGCGCGCTGGCCGGAAATAAGCTCAAGGCTGAAGTTGTTTGCGAAGAGTACAGCCTTCCTGTCATTCCAGAGCCGGTTCCTATTTTCGGGCAGTCCGGCGATGACCGCTATTCCGCTGTCGACAAAATGATAATCAAAGATGTGGATGTGTTGCCGCACGCCCTTATCAACAACGTGGACGAAAAGCTTGGCCGCGACGGCGCAAAACTTCGCGTGTATATCAAGTGGCTTGCGGACAGAATCCTCACGCTTCGGAGCCGCGATGATTATAAGCCTTCAATTCATATCGACGTCTATGGAACCCTTGGCATTATTTTTGATTCCGCCGACAAAGTGGCCCATTATTTAGCCGGGCTCGAAGCGGATGCAGGAGGCTTTCCTTTGTATATTGAGGGCCCCGTGGATATGGGCGAAAAATTTGCGCAGATAGAAGCAATGAAGAAGATAAAAGACAAGCTGAAATCAATTGGCTCTCCCGTGAAAATTGTGGCCGACGAATGGTGCAACACTTACGAAGACATCAAAGATTTCACAGATGCGGAGTGTTGCGACATGGCTCAGATCAAAACCCCGGATCTTGGCAGCGTTCATAATACAGTGGAAAGCGTGCTTTATTGCAAAAAACACGGAATGGAAAGTTATCAGGGCGGAACTTGCAACGAAACAGACGTGTCCGCGCGCTGCTGCGTTCACCTTGCTCTTGCCACAAGAGCCGAAAGAATGCTGGCAAAGCCGGGAATGGGATTTGACGAAGGCTTTCAAATAGTGAATAATGAGATGCAAAGAACAATCGAAATATTGAAAAACAGAAAAGGGCGCGACTGATGAAATACGATGATTTTAACAAAGATGAATTCAAGATCTTGTCGCCAACAGGCATTTTGGGCTACGGCTTCCCCGTTGAGTCTTTCATGGCAGGAATGGCGGAAAAACCCGACTTGCTCGCCGTCGACGCGGGCAGCGTCGACCCAGGGCCATACTACCTCGGAGCCGGAAAGCCGTTCACTGATCGCGCAGGAGTAAAGAGAGATCTGGGCTATATGCTGCGTGAAGCCATGGCAAGCGACATACCTGTTGTCATTGGCTCAGCCGGCGGCTCGGGCGCGCGTCCTCATGTGGATTGGTGCCGTCAGATAATAGAAGAGATTGCCAAAGAGGACAAGCTTTCCTTTAAGATGGGAATCATATATGCCGATATAGAAAAAAGCGTTGTACTCAAGGCCATTGCAGACGGAGCAACGGAGCCGCTTGACGGCTTGCCGGAGCTTGACACAAAAACAATTGACGAAGCCACCTGCATTGTCGCTCAGATGGGCGTCAAGCCGATAATCAAGGCTCTTAAGCAGGATTGCCAGGTTGTGCTTGCGGGCAGGGCGTACGATCCTTCAGTCTTTGCGGCTTTGCCAATTATGCTTGGCTTTGATCCCGGACTGGCCGTGCATATGGGCAAGATCCTCGAATGCGCCGCGATTGCCGCCGAGCCCGGCTCGGGATCCGATTGCGTTTTGGGAACACTCAAAAAGGAATCCTTTGTCCTCAAAGCCCTTAATCCCAAAAGAAAATTTTCGGCAACCTCTACTGCGGCGCACACACTATATGAGAAGTCAGACCCATACGCTTTGCCTGGCCCCGGCGGAATGCTTGATCTGGGCGGGGTCTGTTTTAAGGAGCTCTCGGACGGCATGGTGGAAGTGAGTGGGTCTAAATTTGTCAAATCTGAACGAAACATGATAAAGCTTGAAGGCGCGCGGCTTGCCGGATGGCGCACCATTTCCATTGCGGGAACGCGCGACCCGATAATGATAAAGAACATAGATTCTATTCTTGAGGATGTTAAGGCTCAGGTCGCGAATATTTTGAGCAATGAGAAAATTGATTCCAAAATCAATTTTCATCTTTACGGAAAAAACGCGGTAATGTCTGAGCGCGAACCCGGCGGCGATGACTTCACGCCGCGCGAGCTTGGCATTCTCATCGAAGTCCTTGCGTCGAATCAGGAACAGGCCAACACTGTGTGCAGCATTGCGCGCTCTTCCATGCTTCATTATGGATACGAAGGCAGGATTGCCACAGCCGGGAACCTGGCCTTTCCATTTTCGCCGTCGGATCTGTCGGCCGGGGCCGTGTATGAGTTTTCCATTTATCACTTGATGGAAATTGATAAAAATGAAAGCGTGTTCAAGATGGAAACAGTCGAAATATAGTCAAAATATAATAGAAGAGACGAAAAAAATGAAAAACATTGTGGAAATAGCGAAGGTTGTAAGATCAAAAAACTGCAGTCCCTTTGATTTAACGCTTGACATTATACTAAAAAACGCCCAATATTATCAGGCGCTGAAAAAGCGGAACGCCGTGACAAGAGAACTTATTTCAGAACTCTATAAAACGCCCCTTCGGGATGTGGGGCGGATTATCTGGTTCGATCCGGCCAACGCTATAAAGGTTACGCTTAAGCGCAAGGTTCCTTCCGGCGCGCCTGGGGACTCTGACGTGTATGGGGCGCAGCAACATGCGCCATTGCTTAAATTGGAATTTGATGTTTGAGGAATATATTTAATGAGCTATAGCAGTATGAACGCGACAAGGCCTTTTCTTATTACCGCGCAATATCATGCCCCGCGCGGGAAAAGAAGATTGTATATGCTCGCGGCTGAATTGTCGCAGCGCTATCTTTCTCCATATGATTTGCTTATCGGGATTATAGGCTCGGAAGGCTCGGGCAAGTCCACTTTGATACATGGCCTTTTCCCGGGACTTGAGCTGACCAATGACGACGATGGCGTCAACAACACTCCGGCTCCTCTTTATGGAGACCTTGAAAACAACTATTTTGCCGGACACACTTTTCATGTTGACATTCGCTATGAGCTTGCCTTTAAGCAAAAATTCCAGATCGTTGAAGCGGTAAAAAATGCGATTGAGCATGAAAAGCGCGTTGTGATAGAGCACTTTGACCTGATATATGAGGCCCTTGGATTTAACGCGCAAGTCATTTTTGCAATAGGCGAGGATTTGCGCATATACCGTCCAACTGTTTTTGGCCCGTCTCCGCTCAGCATTAAAGAGGACGTGGACGTAAAAAACAAATTCCGCCTGATGGCGCACACTGCTGAAGATATTACCTGCAATATCCTCAGCAATGAATATAATTATGATTTGCCGAAATTTCATTCCGATGTAAAACATGGCTTTGTGGTGGGATTCAAGGGAAAGCCGGATTTTGACATTCGCGGGTTGGAGAAAAAGGTTAAACGCATCATTTCCGACGACCTGCCGGTGAAGCCAGGCGTTGGCAACGACATTAGTGTTGGCGACATGACCATCTATTGCACAAGCAAGCGCAGTCATGTGAAAAGCACAGGCCAGATTGAGCGCTTCCGCCTTGTGAAGAAATTTAAATACGACCCGATTGCGAAGGAATATTTGCTTGTCGGTCTGGCAGGAAAAGAGTCTGTGTTCGGCTTTCATACATTGCCACCTGTCGGAATGGACGAAAATGAAGGAGAATAATGAAATCAATTAGTTGCACAGACATTGAAAAGGAAGTGATGGCATTGTGCCTTTCCGCAGCGTTTGATTTGCCGGAAGATGTGGAAACTGTAATCAGGGCATATCTGTCAAAGGAAACCAGCTTGCGCGGGAAGGCTTTTCTTGAGCAGTACCTTGAAAACGCCGACATTGCCAGGCGGGAAAGACTGCCTATTTGCCAGGACACAGGCGTAGCTGTGTTTTTTGTGGAGCTAGGACAGGAGGTCGTTATAGAGGATGGCCTTTTGCCTGACGCCATAGAGAGCGGCGTGGAGAAAGGCTACAAAGATGGCCTTCTTAGAAAGTCCATAGTAAATGACCCCGTGTTTGGACGGAAGAATACTGGCACAAACACGCCGCCTATTATTCATGTTTCGCTTGTTCCGGGGGACAAACTGCGCATTGCGCTTGCTCCGAAAGGGGGCGGCTCTGAAAATATGAGCGCGTTGGCAATGCTGAAGCCGTCTGATGGACGCCAGGGCATTGTCGACTTTGTGGTGGACACAGTGATCAAAGCTGGCGGCAATCCTTGCCCGCCAACAATTGTCGGAGTCGGAGTGGGCGGCAATTTCGAAGTTTCAGCGCTTCTTGCCAAAAAGGCGCTTCTGCGAAAAATCGGGAAGCCCAGCCCCAATCCTGACTATGCGGAGATGGAGCGCGAAATTTTATTGAAGATCAATTCCTCGGGCGTAGGTCCGCAGGGGCTTGGCGGCGACGCCACTTCCTTTGCCGTTCACATCGAATATTATCCTTGCCACATCGCTTCTCTGCCCGTGGCGGTAAATCTGAATTGCCATGCGGCCAGACATAAAGAAGTTACGCTGTAATCCTGGAGAATGCTTTATATGAATAATGTTATAAAATTGGAAACGCCATTGAAGGACGAAACGGTTGAAGCTTTGAACGCTGGCGATCAAGTCCTTATATCCGGCATTGTCTACACTGCGCGCGACGCGGCGCACAAGAGGCTTTGCGAACTCCTTGACGCAGGAGAGCCTCTTCCTGTTGAACTAGATGGACAAGTAATATATTTTACCGGCCCGACTCCTGCTCCGCCGGGACGGCCAATCGGCAGCGCCGGGCCCACCACCAGTTATCGGATGGATGATTATTCTCCGCGCCTTATTCGCGAGGCCGGCCTGAAAGGCATGATAGGAAAGGGAGACCGTTCGAATGAAGTTGTCGATGCCATGAAAGAAGGCCCTTGCGTGTATTTTGCGGCCACGGGCGGAGCTGGCGCGCTTCTTGCCAGATGCGTTGTTTCCTCTGAAATTGTTTGTTATGAAGATTTGGGAGCCGAGGCGGTGCGCCGTCTGGAAGTGAAAGATCTTCCTGTTATCGTGGCAATTGATTCAAGAGGGAAAAACCTGTATTCAGACCGGGAATAGTTTTTTTGCCGTTAATTTCGTCTGATTGCGGAACGCTCGTCTTTATCCGTGACTTTCTTGGCTCTCTGTTCGGCGGATTTGGTTTCTTTGTCCGTGACTTTTTTAGCTATCTGTTCAGCCGATCTGGTTTCTTTGTCTGTTACTTCTTTGGCAAGTTCTTCAGCGGATCTAGTTTCTTTGTCCGTGACTTTTTTAGCTCGCTGTTCAGCTGATCTGATCTCTTTGTCCGTGACTTTTCTTGCGATTTGCCTTGCTGATCTGGTTTCTTTGTCCGTGACTTTTTTAGCTCGCTGTTCAGCTGATCTGGTTTCTTTGTCCGTGACTTTTTTAGCTTGTTGTTTAGCCGATTTAGTTTCTTTGTCTGTCCATTTTGACGTTTCCTGCGCGGTTAGCTGCGTGCAGAAAATAATGACGGCGATTATTCCTGTAATTGATTTTGTCATTTTATGCCTTCATTGTTTGTTTTAATGTCATAATATATTGGAAATTCTGTAAATTTATATGTGCTTAACGCAATTCTCATCAATTTTTTCATGTATGGCTTCGGAGCTGGCGATAAAAGCGCTTTCGGTCTGTTCAATCAGCGAGTCTATCCCGATTAGATCGCCTGTTTCGCTTTGTTTTTGTATTTTCATAAATAAATCAGACAACCTTTTTGCGCCTACTGTGACAGTTGCCCCTTTTAGCGCGTGCGCCAGATCTCCTACTTTTTTCGCATTTTTTTCACTTGACGCTTTTTTAAGGCTTATTATTTTTCCAGGAGTCTCATCATGGAAAATGTTAACAAGCTCGTCCACCACGTCTTGTCCGAGATTTAGATAATCCTGAAGTATGCTTGCCTCCAGCAGGGGCAGGCCTAAACTGTTGATTTCAGGCGAAGCTTGTTCTTTGGAGCTTGTTTTGCTAATTTTTTTATAGTGTTTTTTTAGCATTTTTTCTATGTCAGCAAGCGTGACAGGCTTAAGCATATAGTCATCCATGGCTTCAAAAGCGACTTTCTCTTTGGCGTCAGGAATTGCGTTTGCCGTCACTGCTATTATTGCGGGGCGCCTGTTCGGGTAAATGTCATTTATTATTTTCGCCGTTTCAAATCCGTTCATTTTAGGCATTTTGCAATCCATAAGGATGATGTCAAAATCTTCCTTTTCCATTGCGTCCAGAACTTCCAGACCGTTGGCTGCTACTTTTGGGAGATATCCCAATTTTTCCAGGATAGCTCTTGTTATGGTTTGATTGATCAATTGGTCGTCGGCAACCAGTATTTTCATCGGATATTTTTGAGCGCAAGTTGCCAATTCGTAGTTTCCTGCTGGTTGCGTCATGGTGTCGCGCGGTTCTCGCTCCAGAGCTTTGATAAGGTTTTTTGCAAATTTTGATTTTTTTAAAGGCTTAGGCAATGCCAAAGAAAAAACATTGGACATTTCCTGAGCTCGCCTTTCCGGGGATATTGTTGGAGTAAGCAGAACGAGTTTTGGAGAACTGGAGGCGTATATTCTGTTTATTTTTTTGGCAAGCCTTATTCCGCTGTTGTTTGACAAGAGTTTGTCTATAAGAACAATGTCAAATTTTTCTATTTCTTCTTTCATGGCATTTTCTTCGGATTCGGCTGTTTTATATGACATTTTCAGTTCAGAACTCATATGCGATATAATTTCGAGGAGGGATTCATTGGAGCTTGCCAGCAATATGCGCTTGCCTTCTAGTATTTTGGCGTCATCATTGTCGGAGGCCGCTTCTTGATAGCAGGGGGCATATTGAATTGTGAATGAAAAAACAGAACCTTTGCCCGGCTCGCTTTTTACTTCGATTTGGCCTCCCATTAATTTTGTCAGTCTGTTGGATATGGCCAGTCCAAGCCCTGTTCCTTCATTTGCTTTGGAGTCGGAAGAATGAACTTGGGCAAATCTCCCGAACAGCTTGTTAATTTTGTCTTTTGGGATTCCTGTGCCTGTGTCGCGGATTGTAAAGCGCAGAGAATTTTCCTTTTCTTTTTCAACATCTATGCGGACTTCGCCTTTTTCTGTGAACTTTACCGCATTGCTTGTGAGGTTTAGCAGTATTTGCTTCAGCCGCTGCGCGTCGCTGTTGATTATGGGCGGGACTCCGGCTTCTATTTTATAAAGCAGCTCGAGCTTTTTCTCAAGAGCTTTGGGCGATGTCAGATCAACTACGTCTTCTATGCATTGGAGCAAATTGAACGTTTTGTTTTCCAGTGTCATATTGCCTGATTCTATCTTGGACAAGTCAAGGATGTCGTTGATTATTTCAAGCAGATGTTCTCCGCTGTGTTCGATTGTTTCAATATATCCATTTTGCTCCGGATTTAGAGGGGTTTGCTTCAGGAGGCTGATCATTCCTATGACGCCGTTCATCGGCGTTCTTATTTCATGGCTCATGTTAGCCAGAAAATCGCTTTTTGACTGTGTGGAGGCTTCCGCTTTTTCTTTGGCTTCTTTCAATTCAATCTCCGCTTTTTTCTGGGAGGTTATGTCCTCAAATATCCAGATGGAGCCTCCGTTTGCTTTGTCAGGATAAAGCAAGCTTCCTATAAAGCGACACAGGAAGCGCGATGAGTCGCTTCGCATTAATTCCACTTTGCATATGAAACTGTTTTTGTCGCGGAGAGCCGCGTATGCGGCGGTTCCTGTTTTTGTGTAAGACATTATGTCAGGATAGATGATTTTAGTGGGACAGCCTTTCATTTCGTCGGGAGTTCTCTGGAATAAATCAGCAAAGCACTTGTTAACCCACACGAACTTTCTGTTTTCCACGAGAGAAATCCCCATGTTGGATTTTTCAAGTATGGCGTTTCGGGTTGCCAGCGCTTTTGCCAGATCATTTTGCAGTCGGTTTTTTTCGCTTTTGTTGTAGTCGTTGGATTTGTCTATCTGCAAAAATACTATCTTTGACAGAAGGCATCCCAGGGCAAAAGACAGCGGGACGGAACTCGCAAAAAAAATTATGGGGAGCCATATGTTTTTTTTATGGCATTTTTCGTGAATTTTCGCGTTTGAATTGTCGTCGGAGGACACTTTGAGGGTTTGGAGCAGAAAGACAGCGCTTAGCAGAGCAAACATAAATATGGCAAGTCCGGCAAAGGAAAAAATGAATTTAGTCTTTAATGTCTTTTTTTGTTTATTATTCATAATAGCCAAGCATTTGCAAATGGCAAAAATTGCCTTGTCAGGCAAGTTGTAATATTTCCGCTTTCCAAATCTCTTTAAGATAGGTTTGTTTGGCATTATTTCCAAAAAAACTCGGACAATTTTTTTGAATTAAAAAATAGCTCGATGCAATCGAAGGAGCCGCAAAAAGTCTTAAAAAATAAAAAAGCCGACGGAATCGGAATAAAAACCGGACTATGTCCGGACGCCATCCAGCGGCGGAATCGCTGGTCGCCAAAGGCGGTGGCGAAGCCACTTTTAAACCCACTTCGTGGGGGCGACAGCACGCATGGCGCATTGAAAGTCTGCAGCTTATTGGGCTGCGAAGCTACAACAAGCTTTATTTCGTTGCTGCGACAGCTTCCTGGACGTTTTGGCGGCGCCGTCGCATTTGCAATAGGCGCAATGTGAAGCCATTGCGTCACTGGAGTCTTTTGTAGCGGGGATTGTTCGGAAAAAGCGCTTTGGCCTTTTGCAAGTTCTTTTCAGCTTCTACGCGCTTTCTCAGGTTTGTTTGCAGCCAGTAAAGCCTGTAATAAAAGCTTGGCCTGCCAGGGGAGCGCTTTACTGCTTCCTTGTAATATTCCTCAGCCAGAAAAGGCTTGCGCTTCATCAGCATGAAGTCGGCGGCCGTCGCCCACAGAAATGGAGAATCTGGAAACAGTTTTATGCATTCGTTTAATTGTTTATGCACATCGTCCGACGTTGTCTTCATAAACTCTTCCTTGGTTTGAGTCCGGTAGTCGCAAAGCCTCTGAAGCCTGCTGTAAGCGTAATCGCCTTTGAGAACCCACAGTCCGCCGTATATTGAAACCAGAATAACCAACGCCACGCTCAGATACCATAGCGAATAATAAAAGGCTTTTGCTTTAAGGGAAGAGGGTTGAGTTTCTTCTTTCTTTTCACGCACTCCCAGCGCAATCAACATGACAAGAGCTGTCGCCACAGAGCCCGCAATTTGAATGTTTACATCGCTCAGCGAATGGATCGCCCACGCAGTCCAGCCCAGAACAATCGCCGCGTTTGCGGAAATAGGAATGCGCGTGAAAGGGATTGATCGTATTTTTTTGAAGCCTGCCCATAGAGGATAAGCCAGGGCCGCGCAGGAAAAAGCAAGCCCGGCAATTCCTGTTTGCGAAGCAAAGGCGAGGATCAGGTTGTGAGGGGTATGCGGCGCTTCGTCCGACACGAACTCTTTTATGCCCATGTATTCGTGGAAAAAATCTCCCCAGCCTGTGCCCAAAAAGGGATGCTCCAAAAACATTTTGATGGCGGCCTTGAAGTAGTCTCCGCGCACTTGCATTGAGAGGAAGCCGCGCTGAGAATGCATTACATATATTGCGCCCCCGGCTATGCTGGCAAGAGCGATAAAAAGCAAGGCTATCCGCAATTTTTTGTTAAACGGCATAATCATGGCAAAAATAGCCATGGCTCCGGCAAAAGCCAAAAAAGAGGCCCGGCTTTTTGTGTAGTAAAGCATGGCAAAAAGCAGAGCCGCTGAGATCGGCAAAAATATGGCCCGTGCCACTTTTGGCGGATCTATTTTTCCAGCCAGCCTCCAGACGCCATAAAGACAGAGTGGGATTACAAGAATCAAATGAGCCGCAAAACTGTTGCAGAGCGAAAAACTGGCAAAGACGCGCCTCTCCGACAACCTCGTTTTAAAGTTGCCGGTCACAAACTTTACGCCGGATTTAATTTCCTGCTGATAGGCAAATTCCTGTGTTGCGTCAAAGCTCCACAGCAACTGATGCACCCCTTCCGCGCAGGACATAAACGCGCCCAATATGACTCCGGCAAGCAGCCAGTTTTTAAGCGAAGGGTTGTTCTCTGTCAGAATGAAAACAGCAATGGCGAATGCTACAATCCCGAATATATGCGTTATTTGGTATGACGCGTATATGGATGTGCTTGCGTTAATAACGCCGATTATTGAGCAGAAAGCCAGAGCCGTCCACAATGCGACAAATCTGAATGAAAGCGAATTCCCGCCGGGCGGAAACGGGCGCAGCAATATTGTCAGAAGCAGCAGGCACCCTGCGACTACTGGAAACAGGACCGACGGCCATGCAACGATAAGCCATTCCAGCAAGCTTTCAGGGTACAGCGGCGTGACTTCCGGCAACGCGGCCAGCGCCGCAAATTTAAGTGGCAGTAGAATAGTGAGGAAAAAGGCGAATATTTCAATATAAGCAATTGCCTTTTCTCTTAAAAGGCTTGATGCTGACGTTCTTTTTGTTGTTTTATTTTTCATTCAAAAAGTTATACCCTGAAGCAAAAAAAAAAAGCGCCGGGGAGAAAGTTAACAACTATCTTCCTGGCTGAACGTCTTGGAGCTGCGGCTTGTTTGGGCGCGAAGCGGCAACAAACTTTGTCTGGTTGCCGCGACCGCGCGCTAGAATTAGGGCTGTTCCATCTGGTCAGCTCACCATTTGAGGTCAGAGTCTTGAAGCATATCCTCAAGTTTCTCTGTGACTATTGCGTCTTTTTGTTTTATGCGCTTTTCCAGGCGCTCTTTTTGCTGTTTTATCTTTTCTTCCATCTTTTCAATATGGGTCTTGCTTGCCTCTAAGCGCTGAGCGAATTGTTTTTCCAATATTTCGCGGAGTTTCTTTTTCGTGTCTTCGCCGGGAGTTTTCTTGTATTCTTCCACCAACTGTTTAATCTCCATGTGCTCGGCGCGTTTCTTTTCGCGAACTTCTTTCATTATTTTTTTGACTTCATCCCTGAATTTTTCAGGATCGCTTTCCTTAAGCTTTTTGAGCTCTTTACATTTTTCCGCTCCAAGATAATTGGCGAGTTTTTGGAAGGAATGTTTTTTGTCCATCCATTCTCTTTTTCCGGGTTCTCCGCGTCTTTTGTCCATGCCGAACCTGTAAGCCTTTCCCTTATCCATGCCTGATTTGCAAGCTTTCCCCTTGTCTATCGGGCACTGGGCCATGATGCTTGACGCAGTGAAGCCGGCGAGAAACAGTGTTGCCCATAATTTAGTCTTCATTTTTTTTTCCTCGTTTGTTTGTTGTTTTGTCTGTGATTGGCCAGTTAACGGAATAAGTGTGGAATTTATTGCCCGCGTTAAAAAAAAACGGGAATTTTGCGTTGATCAACGCAAAATTCCCGCAAATAACAAGAGGCTTATTTTGACGGGGCTTCGATTTTGTCAAAGCCGGTCAAAGGCCTTAGAACTTCAGGAACAACTATTGAGCCGTCTTCCTGCTGGAAGTTTTCAATGATGGCTATTGCCACTCTGTCAGTTACTGCCGTGGCGCTTATTGTGTGGACAAAGCCGCGATTGCCTTCTTTGTCTTTGTGGCGCACGTTCAGCCTTCTCGACTGGAAGTCGGTCAGGTTGGTGTTGGAAGTGACTTCGCGATATCCGCCAAAACCGGCAAAATACGCTTCAAGGTCATATTTTTTGTATCCCGGCGCGCCCATGTCGCCGACGCAGACATTCACCACGCGATAAGGGATGCCCAGTTGCTTGAGGAGGAATTCTTCATTCTCAAGGCATTGCACATGGTATTTTTCAGAGTCTTCCGGGAGGCAGAAGATTATTTGTTCGACTTTATGGAATTGGTGCACGCGAAATATGCCCCGGCTTGCTTTTCCGTAACTGCCTGCCTCAGTCCTGAAGCAGGGGGAGAACGCAGTGTAAAGACGCGGCAGGCTTTCATTCTCGAGGACTTCGTTGGCGTGATATCCAACCAGAGTCTGTTCCGAGGTTCCTATAAGGGAAAGGTCTTCGTCTTTGAGAGAATATGTCTGATCCGCAAAGAACGGCAGATAGCCGGTTCCGAAAAGCGTTTCCTCTTTAGCCGCGCATGGGGTGATGAAGGATGTGAATCCTTTATTTATAAGTTGCTGCTGCGTCCAGAAGAAAAGCGCGTTGCACAATTGCGCGCCTTTGCCCTTCCAGTAATAGAAGCCTGACTGGGCCACTTTTGCGCCGCGTTTTGTGTCTATTATGTCCAGCAACTCGCCAAGCTCCTGATGATCTTTGGGCTTGAAGGAAAACTCAGGGAGCGCGCCTTCTTTGCGGAGCTCTTCGTTGTCTTCGTCTTCATTGCCGTCCGGCACGTCGGGAGCCAGGAAGTTTGGCATCCAGCTGAGCTTTTCCGATAGCTGTTTGTCAATCTGTTCCTGAGCTTTTTCAATGTCGGCAAGCTCTTGCTTCAGCTCTTTTACTTTTTCGCGCGCGTCCGGGTTTTCCTTACATTCTTTGCTGAGGCGGTTCCTGTCCGCGCGAAGGGTTTCGGCTTTGTGGATAAGATCGCGATGTTCCACGTCGAGCTTCAGCAATTCGTCAATGTCAATATCACATCCTCGGCGCGCGCAATTTTTTTTCACGAGCTCCGGGTTTTCTCTAACAATTTTTATGTCTATCATTTCTTGTCAGCCTGTTGTTTGTTTCTTTTTTTATACTGTTTCGCGCATTAAAACTGAGGCATTGGGAAGCTTCTGGTGAAAACCTTCACTTCGCCAGCTATCGCCTTTAGTGCTTCGTCGTCGTCTTTGGCGATAACGGCGCGGTTTATGAAGTCGGCTATTTTTGCCATATCCGCTTCTTTCATGCCGCGCGTCGTCACTGCCGGGGTTCCGATTCTGATGCCGCTTGTCACGAATGGTTTTTCGGGATCAAATGGAATCATGTTTTTATTGACTGTTATCGCCGCTTTGTCGAGGATCGCCGCCACAACTTTGCCGGTTGTCTGTTTGGGCTGGAGGTCAACGAGCATCAAGTGATTGTCGGTGCCGCCTGAAACAATTCTGAACCCGCATTTTGTCAGCTCTTCGGCGAGCCTGGCGGCGTTTGCCTTTACCTGTTTCTGGTAGACTTTGAAGCCTTCGCACATCGCTTCCTTAAAGCAAATGGCTTTGGCGGCGATAGTGTGCATCATCGGTCCGCCCTGAAGGCCTGGAAACAGTTTGGAATTGATTGGCTTCAGGTATTCTTCTTTGCAAAGGATCAATCCGGAACGCGGGCCGCGCAAAGTTTTGTGAGTAGTAGTAGTCACCACATCGGCGTAAGGCACGGGGCTGGGATGCTCTCCTGTTGCCACCAATCCGGCGATATGAGCCATGTCCACCATCAGTTTTGCTCCGATTGAATCGGCTATTTCGCGAAGTATTGGGAAGTCAATGACTCTTGGGTATGCGCTTGCGCCTGCTACTATCAACGCTGGTTTGTTTTCCTGCGCCAGTCTGTTTACTTCGTCATAATCAATTGTTTCGTCTTCTTTTTTTACGCCGTAAGGGATGATGTTGTAGAGCATCCCGCTGAAGTTCATAGGGTGTCCATGCGTCAGGTGTCCGCCGTGGTCTAGGCTCATTGCCAGGACCGTGTCGCCTGGTTTGATAAGCGCAAAGTATGCGGCCATGTTTGCCTGGCTGCCGGAGTGCGCCTGCACGTTTGCGGCTTCCGCTCCAAAAAGTTTGCATGCTCTTTCAATGGCTAGAGTTTCGACTTCGTCCACGAATTCGCAGCCGTTATAGTAGCGTTTTCCGGGATAGCCTTCGGCATATTTGTTTGTCAGCACGGAGCCCTGAGCCGCGCGGATGGCGGCGCTTGTGAAGTTTTCGGACGCGATAAGCTCAATGCCTTCGTCCTGGCGTTCGGCTTCCTTGTCCAGCCATTTTGCTATTTCGTCGTCCACTCCGCGAATGGCGGCTATTTCGTCGTAGGAATTTTTTTCAATTTTTTCGAGCCTTCTTGCGTGGCGGTCTTCGTTGCTGAAAGGCGTTGCCAGAAAGGTTTCGACAAGCTGCCATGCTTTTTCAGTGTCAATGTAGTCGCCTTGCAGGACGAGCACATTTGTGCAATTGTGGTCGCGGCTGCCTTGCACAATTTTTTCGTCGCTGGTGACAACTGCGCGAACGTTGTTGAAGCGGTTGGCGTTGATGCCCATGCCCACGCCGGAGCGGCAAACAAGGATTCCGCAGTCAACATCGCCTTTGGACACAGCCATGCCCAGTTTTCCGGCGAAGTCCGGATAGTCGTCGGAGGCGTCCAATTCGTGAGCCCCGAGGTCTTTGGTTTTTATGCCTTTTTCGTTAAGGCGCGAGACGAGTTCATTTTTCAGTTCAAATCCGCCGTGGTCTGTTGCCAGCGCCACCGTGAAGTCTTTGCTTTGCCAGTCTTCGATTTTTTTCATTAGTCTATTCCTTCAATTGCTTTTTTTAAATTTATCTATGTCAAGGAAAAGGTTGTCGAGCGCGGGCTTCATCTGCTCAAAGCAAGAGCTGTATGTTTGCGCGTCCCCACCGAAAGGGTCTTCGACATCCGAGTTTTCCATATCCGCGAATTCCATCAACAGGCGCGTTTTTTTCAGGGCCTTTGGGTACATAGCTCCAATCTGGGCGCGATGTGAGGCAGTCATGGCTATTATAATATTGGCTTTTTCTATTTTTTCCTCGCTGAGCGTCGAGCTCGTGTGCGAGCATATGTCGATGTCGTAATCCGCCATTATTTCTGCGGAGTTTATGGACGCCGGGCAGCCTTCGCCCGCAAACGTCCCGGCGGATTCCACCGTTATGTCATTTCTGCTTGCCTGTTTGCACAAATGTTTTAAATAACCTTCGCACATCGGGCTGCGGCATGTGTTGCCTGTGCAGATAAAAAGAACTAGCATAATTCTCCTTGCCGATTGTCATCCGAATAAGCTGAGTTACATTACCGGAAAAAGTTAATATAACTAAGGAAGCGTTCTATGCAATGAAAAAGATGAAAGAAGATATTTTTATTCGCATCTTAAGCGGATATTATGGTGTGCTTGGCTCTATTGTGGATTTGTCCGGGCGTTCAGTCGAGCTTGATCTGGGTTGCGGCAAAGGCGGATTTTCAACTCAACTCGCAAAAAAGCATACGGACAGACTGATACTTTCGGCGGATGTCATGATTGGCAGACTCAGAAAACTTGTAAAAAGAAATCAGCGCGAAAATGTCGAGAACATAGAGCCGCTCAGGGCGGAGGCCAGACAGCTTGTCTCATATATGCTGCCGGATTCTTCTCTCAGGAGAATGCATATGCTTTGTCCTGATCCATGGCCGAAGACGCGGCACAAAGCCAATCGGCTTCTATGCTCCGATTTTCTGGGACAGATCCACAGGGTCTTGGATCTGGGAGGCGTTTTTCATTTTGCCAGCGACGACGATTATTATTTTGACGCAGTTGAACAGCTCTTTAAAAATTCCGGCATATTTTCAAGAGACGACTCCACGCTTGACGATATTTCTGATCTTAAGACCGATTTTGAAAACCGCTGGCTGGAAGAAGGAAGAACCGTTCGCCACATGGCCTGGGTTAAGTCGACGGCTCCGCCAAAAGTCCAGGGAGCTGTCGCTGCAACGAAATAAAGCTTGTTGTCGCTTCGC
>CAZYVR010000098.1:0-10061 GCA_964651145.1 uncultured Victivallales bacterium
AATACAAAAAAGCCCTGCCAGCGATAAACTGACAAGGCCGCTTTTATTTTTGACTATTCCTTCACCCTAGCTTATCAATCAAGGCAATATTAAAGCTATGTTCAATATCAAGACATCTTACAAGCTTCTGCTTTTCCAGCCAACCAACAATAAAAAATCTCTGATTTCACTGTGTGTACTTTCCTTGCGCTATCGACCAGATCTTGAGAAATTTTTTCTCCAACAATTTTAGCCGCAGCTAATCCATTTGAAAAAGGACGAATATCAGTATACCAGAATGGGATTATAACTTTGCCCTTTTTATCAATGCATCCACACTGAGAGTTTGAATTTTGAACAGTAGCCAATCCTTCAGAAAAACCATATATCGCCTTGTATTCTGGTTTTACTATAAATTCTCCAAAAGAATTTATAAACCCCCATTTGCCATTTTTTTTGACAGGAGCAAGTCCTTCTGAAAAGTTGCCAACTTTTTCATAAATTAACGGAATAACGACTTTGCCTTTTGAGTTGATAAAACCATATTTTCCCCCAGATTTGACATTGGCCATACCTTCATGAAAATTTCCTACTTGATCATAAATAGGGCGGATAGCTATTATCGGTTTTTTGTTAAAAAATCCCCATTTATCCTTAAATTTAAAAGCAGCAAGTCCCTCAGAAAAAGAGCGTAAGGCACTATAGCTTGGCTTTAAGTCAATAAAGCCACTTTGAAATATATATCCAGATATAACCTTGTCTGCTATTTTTATTTTAATCTTGGCAATACCGTCATTTAATTGTCCTGCTTCAATATATTTACAAGAAACAACAATATGTCCACTTCTATCACAGTACCCCCATAAACTTCCTTTCCGATAAGGGATAATATTTTCTCCATAAGACAAAAAAGATGAACTTAATAAAAAAGATAAAATTAAAATGTAAAAATATTTCTTTATAAAAAACATAATACTTTCTCCTGAAATATATCCATAAAAAACTTATTCATAAGCAGGCCACAAGCAATATTCGCTTAAAAACAGAAAAATAGAGAAAAAAACCGTCAATATGGAGTCAGACTCGAATGGCACATTGGACTGGCGGATTCGTCGCATTCAACTTATAATGTTTTTTTCTTTCAGAAACTCGAATATTTTTTGCGCTGCATCATCTATGGACATTTCGTTGGATTTCAAGCAAATATCGGGATTTACAGGCGGCTCATAAGGAGCGGTGACGCCTGTGGCATTTTTAATTTCGCCCCGTTTGGCTTTCTCGTAAAAGCCTGCTTTGTCGCGTTTCTCGCAAAAATCCAATGGCGCATCAACAAAAACTTCTATAAATTTGTCCGCTCCCAAAATCTTTTTTGCCTCTTCTCTCACGTATGCTGATGGGGAAACAAAAGCGCATATTGAAATGAGTCCATTGCTGTTCATAATGCGTGAAATTTCTGCTGCCCTTCTAAGATTCTCAGCGCGATCGATCGCGCTAAATTCAAGTTCACTGCTCATTCTGGATCTTAAGTTTCTGGCATCGAGCACAATGGGCATTGAGCCAGAATTGAAAATTTGTTTTTCCAGAGCGTAAGCTATTTCTCTTTTCCCTGAAGCAACCAAACCAGTCAACCAGATAGTGACAGGCTTTTGATTCATCCGTTCAGCTTTTCTCTCCATTGGCACCTTGCTGTATTCTGAATATTTAATTCCCGAGGCATTTGTTTTGCCAATGGGCTCAGAAATTTTCGACGGAAGCTCCTCGCCCGGCTCACGGTCCAGAATCATGCCTGCCCCTACAGTTTTGTTGCTTATTCTATCTATAAGGATAAAACTGCCTGTCGACCTGTTTTTTTCATAAGGGTCAAAAAACAAGTCTTTTCTGCTCGAAAAAACAACCCTGCCTATCTCGTTAAGGGTTAGCGCGTTAGCTTTTTTTCGACTGACGGTGTTCACGTCCAGTTTATAGCGAAGTTCGTCTATTCTTACAATCTCAGAACGCGTGGTGTGCTTTATCAAATATATTTTCTCGGAATCAAACGGCTCTTCGTCCATCCACACAAGCATCGCCTCAAAATGTTTTTGAATCCGCGGGGTGTTGTGTTTATGAATAATCATGTCGCCGCGACTAATATCCAACTCGTCTTCAAGAACCAGAACCACCGATTCGGAAGCGACGGCCTGTTCGATTTCGCCGTCAAATGTGACAATAGATTTGATTCTGCTCGTTTTGTGGGATGGCAACGCCATTATTTCGTCGCCCTTGCGGACTATTCCAGAGACCACTGTTCCGCTGTAGCCTCGGAAGTCAAGGCTCGGCCTTATTGCGCCCTGAACAGGGAAGCGCAAATCAATGAGGTTTCTGTCACTTGCGATATAAACGCTCTCAAGATATTCAAGCAGCGAGCTTCCTTTGTGCCATGGCATATTTTTCTGTCCTGACTCGACCACGTTGTCGCCTTTCAGGGCGCTAATTGGCACAAAATGTATGTCTGGGATATTGAGTTTTGTGGCGAACTCTGAAAATTGTTTTTTAATTTTCTCAAAAACCTCTTCCTTGTAGTCGACTAGATCCATTTTGTTGATTGCCACAATCACATGAGGGATGCCAAGCAGAGACGCGATGAAGGCATGACGCTTTGACTGGACGAGAACTCCGTGCCTGGCGTCAATCAAGACAATTGCCAAGTTGGCCGTGGATGCTCCGGTTACCATATTGCGAGTATACTGCTCATGTCCTGGGGTGTCAGCTATAATGAATTTTCTTGAAGGGGTCGAAAAATATCGGTATGCCACGTCTATAGTTATGCCCTGTTCGCGTTCGGCTTTAAGCCCATCGGTGACCAGCGAATAGTCTATTTCCAGATCATTGTTAATTTTGCCAGAAGCGTTTTTGACAGATGCCACCTGATCTTCGTAGATCTGCTTGGAGTCGCAAAGCAGTCTGCCAATGAGTGTGGATTTGCCATCATCGACGCTTCCTGCCGTTGTGAAGCGCAAAAGATCTTTTTCTGAATCTTGTTTTAATAAATTTTCAATATTCATCAGTTTAAAAATAGCCTCCCTTTTTCTTGTCTTCCATTGAGCCTTCGCCATCGTGGTCTATTATTCGCGTTGAACGCTCGGATATTCGCACTGTCATCATTTCCTGAATGATTTCCGGAACAGTCTTTGCTTCTGAGCGTATGGCGCCCGTGCATGGGTGACATCCAAGCGTCCTGAAGCGGCACATGACCATCTCTTTTTTTTCGCCGTTTTTCAAAGCATGTCCGTCCAGAGGAATCAACTGCTCGTCTCTTACAACCATCTCTCGTTCCTTGGCAAAATACAGCGGAACTATTGGAATATCTTCCTGGTAGATGTAATTCCAGACGTCCAATTCAGTCCAGTTGGATATGGGAAAGATCCTTATTGACTGGCCTTTGTTTACTTTTCCATTGTAGATGTCCCAAAGCTCCGGCCTCTGATTTTTCGGGTCCCACTGTCCAAATTCGTCGCGAAACGAATAAATTCTCTCTTTGGCTCGTGATTTTTCCTCATCCCTTCTGGCGCCTCCGAAGGCAGCGTCATATTCGCCCTTTTTAAGGGAATTAACCAGTCCCTGCGTCTTGAGGCAGGCGCAGCATTTCTGTGTTCCCAGATCGAATGGATTTACATTTTCTTTAATGGCTTTTTCATTTCGGTCCACTATCAGCTCGGCCCCGACATCCTTGACAAAGCGGTCTCTGAACTCGTACATCTGGCTGAATTTAAAGCCGGTGTCCACATGCAGCAAAGGAAAGGGGATCTTGCCTGGATAAAACGCCTTTTGGGCCAATCTGACCATTACAGACGAATCTTTTCCGATTGAATAGAGCATCACTGGCTTTTCAAATTCAGCCACGACTTCCCGCATTATGTAAATGCTCTCAGCCTCCAGCTGTTTTAAGTGGGAAATAGACAAACTTTGCGACATTTTAAAATATCCCCTTCTCTCTAAGAGCTTTAATTATGGCGTCCGCCCCTGCTTCAACGTCAACGTTTTCTGTTTTGATGGTCAATTCCGGCTTTTTCGGCTTATCGTACTGTGAATCCAGGCCTGTGAATTTTTTAATTTCGCCACTTCGCGCCTTTTTATAAAGGCCTTTTGGGTCGCGGCTCTCGCAAATATCCAGCGGGGCATGCACAAAAACTTCAAAAAAACGCCCTTCATCAAACAGCTTGCGCGCTTGGAGCCTGTCTTTGCTGAAGGGGGAAATGAACGCGGTTATCACAATAATCCCGGCGTCCGCAAAAAGCGCTGCCGTCTCTCCTATTCTGCGAATATTTTCTTTGCGATCTTCATCCGAAAAACCTAAGTCAGAGCTCAAGCCATGCCTGATGTTGTCGCCGTCAAGGATATAGGCTATTTTTCCGTGTAAAAACAATTTTCTCTCAAGCTCTTTGGCTATTGTGGATTTGCCGGAGCCAGACAATCCGGTAAGCCACACAGCGCAGCCTTTCTGTTTCAAAAGAGTCTCGCGCTCATGGAGAGAAATATTGCTCTCGGACCATACAATGTTTTTTTCTTTGCTCACAATTCTGTTTCCCACCTGTTTGTTCCTGTCAATCAGAAACGATGAATAATCTAGCTTGATTATCACAAGTTCTAATACTTTTTCAGATAAACAATACATAAAGGCAACTGCTTTTGCAACTGCTTCCATATAATAAATAGCAACAACAAATCAGAAATAATTTTCTGAATCCGTGAAAGAATTATTGATGGCATATATTCAGCGCAAGCGGTTTTTTTTGACCAAAAGTCCAAAGTCCGACATTTGCTTCAGCAGCTCAATATTGCCTGCCAACGCAATCGTTGATATTGCCAGCGCGGACGAAACGCAAATATAATCCAAAGCCAAATATTTTCAACGTTTTTTTGTGTTTTTAAAAATCCTCTTTTTTTATACTAACGCCAACTTGAAAAAACAGACTGAGACCGCATTATTAATACGCATATCTCATTTTTACAACAGGCTTAGAAGCTAAAATATAATGGAGAAAAGTTTTATGAAAACTGTTCAGTTTAAAGGGTGGAATTGCGTGGAAATGCAAAGCGGAGATTTTAAGATTTTAGTAACCACCAACATCGGCCCGAGAATAATTGGCGGCTTCCTGAAAAACAGCGACAACATATTCTATGTGGATGAAAAGACTGCCGGCGACAAAGGCGGCGACGAATGGAAAATTTACGGCGGACACAGACTTTGGACCGCCCCGGAAGCCAAGCCCCGCGCATATGAGCCGGACAATTTCGAAGTGCATGTGGAAGAGCTCGAAGATGGAATATCCTTTTCATCAGGCACGGACAAAAGGACAGGCATGCATAAGACTATTATAATAAAGTCGTTAGGTGATAACAAGTTTGACGTTATCCATAAAATAAAAAACAAAAGCGCGTGGGACATAGAGCTGGCGGCATGGGCTCTGTCAGTAATGGCGCCAGGCGGAGTGGCAATAACCCCGCAACCTCAAGGCGATACGGAGGCCTTGCTCCCCAATCGCTATTTGACAATATGGCCCTACACAAACATGGCCGACCCAAGAGTCGCATGGGGCGACAAATATGTGCTTTTGCGTCAGGATTCTAACGCTGCCACCGCATTTAAGTTCGGAATGAACTGCGAAAACGGCTGGCTGGCCTACGTCAACAAAGGCATTGCCTTGATAAAAAGCTTTGATCACATTGTTGACGCGGAGTATCCAGACAACGGCTGCAGCATCGAAATTTACTCATGCGCCCAAATGTGCGAAATTGAGACCTTGAGCCCGCTCTACCTTCTGGCTCCAAACGAAGAAATAGTTCATACGGAGCGCTTCCGTGCGACAAGCGGAATTGGCGAGATAAAAAATGAAGCGGACGCGGCTGAAAATTTCCCGTCATTCCTTAGCTTGAATGATTGACATATGCCTGAACCGTTAAAAATATACATGGCCGGGGAGCTCTTTGACCACAAGCACTTGACAGGCAATCTGCTCCTTGCCTGTCATATGGACAAAATAGCAAACGGCAAATACAAATGCGTATTGCCGCAGGACTTGGAATTTCCTGTTTCACGTTCTGTCGACATTAGAAACCATGACTTAAAGGCTTTGATGGAATGCGACGCCGGGCTGTTTAATTTTGACGGAACAGAGCTCGACTCTGGAACTGTAGTTGAATTTATGTTCGCAAAATTTATCGATTTGCCAGCTGTCATCATAAGGTCGGACTTTCGCTGGTCAGGCGACCAGGGAGACTGCGGAGACAATTGGAATCTGATGTGCTCCGGCTATCCAAGAACCGAAGCCGTGACATTCAACGCCATGCAATGGCACCATGAAGCGCGCGACAAAAATCAGGCAGTCCCTGAAAAAACAACAAGCTCATATTATGACAAAATAGCAAAGGCTTTAATTGAAGCGTTTGACAAAGCTTTCGCTCTCCCCTCTATATTTGAAAACAGCAAAACGCAAAAAGAGGAAATCTACAAATGGGCGCTGCGTTTTCCAGGCGGAGGCTTCAGCGAATTATGCGGCGGGGACGACTTTGCAAAAAAAATGGCTGCCGGCAAATAAATATAGACATTTCAGCTTTCTCATGCAGTTTGCATGGCTCTCCTTGCATCGCATTTAAAGCGATCAGTATGACACTTTATACAATTGCCTCGTCCTTAACCTTCAAAATCTTATCTCGCGGAGCTCCGCATATTGGACATCTTTTAGGATGCTCCTCCGACCTGAAAGTAAAGCCGCATGAACTGCATGTATAATAATTTGCCATTGCAACATCTTCGCCTTTGTCATATTTCAAAAGCGCCTCGTCCAAAAGCTTTTTATGAACTTTTTCCGCGTTTAAAGCGTCCCAGAAAGTATATTTAGCCAAAGCATGCCTCTTCTTGATCGCATACTCCATATAATCCTTGTACATGGTGTTGATCTCATAATTCTCATCTTCAGAGCTCGCCTTCAGAGCTGGCTTCAACTCTTTAAGTTCGTTTAAAACGCAACTGTGGTTTCTGGCGTGATAATATTCAGAATCAGACAAGGCGCTTAGCAAGCGTGAAAGCCCTTTCATGCCCATTGCGTCCGCCGCCTCGGAGTAATGTTTGTATTTAAAGTGCGCGACGCATTCATTGACAAAGGCGTTGCGCAAAGAGGCTGTCAATGTTTCATCTTCAAGCTCTTTGGAGTATTTTACTTCTTCGAGAGCTTTATATTTATGCTTCAGCCCTCCTGCGGCGTCAAGATAAAAAAGAACAATGTGATGCCTCTCTTTTTCCTTGTCGACTTTCTCATTGACAAACTCCAGCCTGGCTCCGCCTCCGCCTGTGACAATGAGCGAAATCCCGTCAATTGAATCTTCAAAAAAAGAATGCACATGGCCACACACAAAATATTTTATTTTGTCTTTATAAGGCAAATAAATATCCCTGAACGCCGCCCATGAATCCTCTTTCATTATATTGTCAGTGAAGGAATTAGGAGGAGGGATATGAAATAAAATGATTATATTTTCACGCGCGTTATTCTCTAGAGCCTGGCGACAGAAATTCAAGGTTTCGGCTCCAAACCGCCTGCTTGAATTGTCCAATGCCACTATTAAAACATCGTCGTTTACCAACGCATAATCTCTTTGCCCAAAATAGTCGTCAAAAAAATTAGTGTCGTGATTCCCGCAAAGGGTAAAAACAGGCTTTGGCGCAATTGTTTCTATAAATTCTTTCACATTATCATACAGTTGCATCGAGCCATAAGGCACAATGTCCCCGGCAATAATGTTGAAATCAACGTCAGGAAAAACAAGAGCTTTCGCGAAAACGCTCATAGTGGCGGCTCCCAAGCCATCACAGCCAGGGTCTCCAATTACAGAAAAAGAATCAAATTTGTCAATAACGACAATCTGCCCGTCCAACTCGCATAGTCCACGCCTCATAGCCAGCCCCCCTTTTTTCAATAATATAGTTATATTACCGATTTTGACCTTACAATTCAATAGCATGAAGAAAAATATTTAGAATATGCAATGCGACGGCCCGCTCAATGTTTTATTTTTTTTATAAAATTAAAAATAAACAAAAACACGGCGAGGCAGCAGCTTGCGGTAAAGCGCATATTTTTAGATATTTTTTTGAGGTTAGTTTGCAAAGATCAAGTTCAAGCATATATTAAAATTTTGACCGTATATAAAATTAACTTTTAAGGAAATACGAAACATGCCAACAAACAAATCAGCATTGAAAAGGATGGGAACAACAAAAAAGCAACACATGCGCAACAAAGCTCGCAAAAGCGCAATTGCCACTGCAGAAAAGAAGTTCCGCACAGCGCTGGAAACGAATGACGAACAAGCCCTGAAGCTTATGCAAGTTACGCATGGCCTTCTTGACAAAGCCGTAAAAGCCGGCGTTATCCATCGCAACAAAGCGAACAGAAAAAAATCTCAGCTTAACAAGCTTCTCAAAGAAACAGCCAAAGAAACAGCCAAAGAATAGATTTGGCCTCATTATAATTTACGCAAATGATCTCGACTCTTTAAAGTTGGGATTATTTTGCTTGCAGCTTTATGATTGACTTTCATACACATACCAATATAAGCTATTGCGCAGAGTCAGACATGACCCCGGAATTTTATCTTGAAATTCTGGCCCGCTCCAACTCGCTTGAAAAAATAGCGATAACCGACCACGGCATGGCCATTTACTTTCCAGCAGAAGTGGCATGGCAATGGAAATACATATCTGACAGTTCAGTATTCGATGAATATCGCGAATTTGGAAACAGACGCCTTGAAAAACAACTGGAAAAGTTGTCTCCATTGAAAAGCAAGGGAATTTTAACGGGCATCGAAACAGAAATGATGCATGATCATCGCTTGACATTGGATTCCAATTTCCGCGACCAACTGGACGTGCTGATAGGAAGCGTTCACTTTCTGCCAATCTCGAAAAAAGCGGGAAACACAGAAAAAGAGACTCTGGACTTTTGGCTTGACCACATGGAAGGCCTTTTGGAAACAGGCATTGACATCCTGGGGCACCCCTTCCGTTGGCTTTCAGCGCAGATGGATGACATTCCGCTTGAAATAATATCGAGGACTGTGTCCAACTCAAAAGACAAAAGAGTTGCTCTGGAACTGAATTCGCACATTATCGGGTCCGACGAAATTGAAATAGCCATGCTGAGGGAAGTTGCCGAACAAGGCGCTAAAATAGTATTCAGCACGGACTCCCACAGACGCGAGGAAGTCGGAGATTTGTCATATCACAGCATGATGCTTGAAAAAGCAGGCTTAAAAAAGGAAGATCTGAAATTTTACGAGCTTCCGTAAAATTTTTTTGTATTTTAATGCTCTCGATTTTCTTTAAAATTCTATAAAATACAATTCGCCTTCGACATCCTCCGCTTTGCCAGAAGGAACATAAGCCTCGCGCTTGTCCTTGTGCTCCATAATCAGGATGACATTTTTGTTTTTCTTTACAAACTCTTCAAAATCCTTAAAACTCAACAAACGGTCTTTGGAATCCTCGCAAGTTAATCCGTATTCAAGTTCGCCGCCTTTATGAAGCACGTAAATGTCATTGCGCTTGAGGAACCATGCCGCTGGACCAGCCAGACTCGGATAAGCCACTATTATTGAATCGTCCTTGACTTTATGAAGGTTGCGCTTAAAAAAGGCCTCAGGGGCTTTTTTCCTGATAAGCATTTCAGGCGCAATAAAATGCGAAATAAACATCAATGCCAACGGGCCAACACAGAAAAATGCAAGCTTAGCTGTTGATCTGCATGCCTTTGCCGAGAAAATAAGACAAGCGGCCCAAAACAAAAGTCCCGCAAGGCCAAGCGCCAGTTTTAAATTCTCTCCTTCCCCATAAGGCACTCCCAAAAAACGCGCCACAATCAGCCCGATAAAGCCAATTGCCAGAATTATCGCTAAAATATACGCGCCAATATTAAACGATTTTTTCCAGTCGCGCTTAAAATATTCAAAAAGCCCAATGGCCAGCAGGATGGCCAAAGGCGCAAAACATGGAAGGATATACGCGGCAAGCTTGCCACGGGATATTGAAAAAAACAGAAACGGAA
>CAZYVR010000098.1:10071-16306 GCA_964651145.1 uncultured Victivallales bacterium
AAAAACTAACCAGCATAAAAGATACTTAATAAACGGCGAAGATCTGAAGCCTGTTTTCTTCAAGCCGAAAAACGCGGATGGAAAGAGAAACGTCCATGGCAAGGCTCCCGCCAGCAATATTGGAATAAAAAAGAAAAATGGCTGAGGATGCTTCGGCCCGTCCGGAGATAAAAAACGGTTGACATGCTCTTCAACAAAAAAGTAACGCCAGTAATCGGCTTCACGCAGATGCATCATTATGCTCCAGGGAAGCGCAACAAGAGCCGCGAAGAAAATCGGAATCCACGGCAGCCAAAACAACTCTTTCCAGCGCTTCGCCCAAAACATATAAGGAACAATGATTATAACAGGAACAGCAAACGCCAAAAAACCTTTCATCAGAAAAGCTCCGCCGCAACATGCCCCGAAAAGGGCAAGGAAAAAGACCTTCAATAAAAGCTTTTTTTCCTCTATTGCAAGAAAAAACAACGTGACGGCGGCTGTTAGAAACATTGTCAGCATGGTGTCCAGCACACTGAAGGAGCCAACGTAATACACTTCCTGGCACGTGAGAAGAATCCCCGCCGCCAGCAAAGCCTTCCCTTGGGATTGCGTTTGCTTCTTTGCCAGGATATAAACCAGAAGAGCTGATAGGCCGGCAGCCAGAGCGGAAGGAAGCCTGACGGAAAAAGCATTGCCGCCGAAAAGCTTCATGGCTATTCCATTGAGCCAATAGCCCATTGCCGGCTTCTCAAAATAGCGAAGACCGTTGAGGCGCGGAACGACCCAGTCTCCAGACTCTATCATCTCCCTGGGGATCTCGGCATAGCGAGTCTCATCGGGAATAAACATTGGGCGCACGCCGAGCGGAACTATATAGAGGAATATAAACAACAGGACTGTTATTGGAATGAGTTTTTTCATAAATATTTTCAGGTTATGATTTTATTATTGCTTGATTAGCGACGCGATTAATATATAATTGGGGGCGTTCTTATCAAGTGGCCATACAAAAAATTGGCTGCTCAAAATTTAAAAAGATTGTTTTGCCATGAATATATTTCCTGCTCCAAGCAGTTGCAGATTTTCAGAAGACACCATTGACTGCGGCAACGCCGAATGGATAAAGATAAGCCCGGACTTCTCTGCCAACCTGAAAAGACAGTTGAGCGAGTTGGCGCAAGAATTTTCATCATGCTTTGCCAATGGACTTAAAATTATCGCTGGCTCTCCCGCCATGGGAAACATTTTTATGACTGTCTCCATTTCCGGAGCAGGAATAAAAAAACAAGGATACAAACTCAGAACCACCCAAAAAGGCATAGTTTTGGATGGAGTGGATGAGGCCGGCATATTCTACGGCATTCAAACCTTGCGCCAAATATTGAAAAAATACGGATCAAGGCCAAAAGCCTTCGCTGTTTCAGACCACCCGGATTTTTCCAATCGAGGTGTTATGCTTGACGTGAGTCGATGCAAAGTGCCCACAATGAAAAACCTTTTCCAACTGGTCGACATGTTCGCGTCCATGAAATTGAATCAGCTGCAACTGTATATAGAGCACACATTCGCGTTTTCCGCACACGAAACAGTTTGGCGGGACGCTTCGCCGTTTTCAGCCGCCGACATAATGGAGCTTGAAGCTTACTGCGCCGAACGCTACATGGAGCTTGTTCCTAACTTTAACTCATTTGGACATTTCGAACGCTGGCTAAGGCATTCCGAATACAAAAAATACGCGGAATGCCCGGACGGCTTTGAACACCCCTGGGGCGGATGCTCCGACCATGGCTCAACACTGAAGCCCGAAAAAGAAAGCCTTGCCCTTCTTAATTCCCTCTATTCTGAATACCTTCCCAATTTTTCCAGCAAACTTTTCAATGTTGGCTGCGACGAAACCTGGGAACTGGGACTTGGACGCAGCAAAAAACTCTGTGAAACAAAAGGAAAAACCAGAGTATACCTGGACTTTCTCCTCAAAATTGATGAATTGACCAGAAAGCACGGACGCAGAATGATGTTCTGGGGCGACATCATCCTTCACGAGCCGGAGCTGATCAAAGAGCTGCCCAAAGACGTAGTCGCTCTTAATTGGGGATACGAAGCAAACCATCCATTTAAAAAACAGGCAAAATGCTTTGCTGAGGCCGGAGTGCCTTTTTACGTGTGCCCGGGAACTTCAAGTTGGAATTCTTTGACGGGCAGAACTCAGAATTGCCTTGAGAACCTGGCAAATGCCGCCGAAAATGGCTCAAGATTCGGAGCCGAAGGCTTTTTGAATACTGACTGGGGCGATGGCGGACATCACCAGCCGCAGCCCGTCAGTTATATAGGATATGCCGCAGGAGCCGCTTATTCATGGAGCTACAAAGCCAACAAAGACACAGACATGGCGGCAGCCCTAAATGAGATGGCGTTTATGGATAAAACCGGCATAACAGGCCATCTGTTTTATGATTTGGGAAAAGCGCTGGAACTGATGAAGGCGCGTCCCGCAAATTGCTCGGTTTTCAACAAACTGCTCTTCTGGGACATGAAGGAAGAGCCTGAATGTATGAAAGAAACGGGCAAGCCGGAGCTGAAAAAGTGTATTGCCAAATTTGAAGAGCTGATTGCGCTGGCTTCAAGAGCCCGTCCGGAAAGCAGCGATGGAAAACTTGTCATAGACGAGTTCCGACACGCAGCGGGAATGGCTAAACTTTCCGCTCAAAAAGCAGTTGCATTTCTGGAAAAAAGTGATAAACTTGATTCATTGCGACATGATTTGGAACGCATCATCTCAAATCATGAGAAGTTGTGGCTCGCTAGAAACAAAGTTGGCGGGTTGCGGGAAAGCTCTGGGAAATTGCGCGATTCTATGCGCGCTTTTGAAAACAATAAATAAAACAGAGGGGATTATGAATATGAAAAGAATAGCAGCATGCCTGTTGGCTGTTATGTTTGCATCCTTTGCCGCCTGCGCCAAGGACGAAGCAAAACAAACAAACAAACAAGCGGAAAACAAACAAATCCTGACAGCCATAATTGAGGCGGAACAATGGCTCATCCTGCTGGACGAATCAAAATGGGAAAAAGCCTGGGATAAAGCTTCGCCTCTTTTTAAAGGCCAAGTGTCAAAAAAAAGGTGGAATAAGCAAATTCAAAACTTGCTTAAAGATTTTGGAACACTTTTGATGAGAAAAGTCGCGTCCTCTGAATTAACAAATGCCTTGCCTGGCGCCCCAGATGGAAAATATGCGGTCATTCTTTTTGACACCACATTTAAAAACAAAAAGAAAGCTGTCGAAACAGTCACAATGATGCTCTGCAAAGACAGCAAGTGGCGTCTCGCCGGATATTATATTAAATAATTTTCACAAAAAAACTGGAACTTCTTCAATTCTTCGCTGTCTATTACTCCCAAGATTAGTGAGTTGACTAAGATCCGGAAAAAAGTTTCCCGTTTTTTAAACAATATTTCTAATAATTGCTTAATTAATTATAAAAAGGAGCAGAAAAAAATGAAGAGCAAAAAACTGACAATTCTAGCAGCCGGACTTTCACTGTTGACAGTGTCCAATCTGGCTTCAGCCCAAACAGCCCCCGCCAAACCGGCTCCAATGCCAGAAAAAAAAGCGGCTGCGGCTGTAAAAGCTGTGGACAAATGGGCTTTCCTGCCCAAAATAATTGCCACAGTAGGCAATCAGACAATAACCAAAGAGCAGTTTGTAAAAGATCTGGAAGCCATGTTTGCAAAATCTCCAATGCCCATGGGCACCATGAACCAGGACATGCTGAAAAAGATTGCTCCTGGAATGGCAAAACAGATGGTGGACAAGCTTGTAATGATCGAACTCGCAGCGGCATCTGGCATTAAGCCCAGCAAAGAATTGGTCAAAGCGGAATTCGACAAAATGCTAAAAGCCCTTCCACAGCCGCAAATAAAAAAGTTTGAAGAAGACTTAAAAAAACAGAATATGACAATTGAGTCTTATAAAGAAAAAATGGCGAATGACAAAATGGCTCAGGAAGGTCTCGCTATCGACAAATGGGTGCAGGAAAATATCATGCCCAAAGTAAAAATAACAGAAGCAGACCTCAAAGATTTCTACAAAAAAAACAAACAACAGTTTGCCCAGCCGGAAATGGTGGAAGCCTCCCATATCCTCATTAAGCCTGAAAATAACACACCCGAAGCAAAAGCCGCAGCAAAGAAAAAAGCCGAAGGCATTCTTGCTGAAATAACAAAAAGCGCGGACGCTTTTGAAGCGCTCGCCGCAAAAGAAAGCGCATGCCCGAGCGGAAAATCAAACAAAGGCAGCCTTGGCAAATTTGGCCGCGGACAAATGGTCAAAGAATTTGAAGAAGTTGCATTTGCGCTTGAGCCTGGAAAAATCAGCAACGTGGTCGAAACTAAATTCGGCTACCATATCATCAAGGTAAAAGGCAAAGAAAAGGCAAAGGAAGTTCCTTTCGAGCAAGTAAAAGCGTTCATTGAAAAACGCTTGAAAGGACAGAAAGTGCAAGAGGCTATGAAAGTTGTTCTTGACAAAGAAAAAGCAAAATTAAAAGTTGAAATAAATCTTAAATAAGCAGCTATTGTTTTATTTTTGACAAAAAGGGCGGCGTTATTGCCGTCCTTTTTTTTTGCTTTGCCTCGCATCTTCAAAAAAAATCTTTCCATTAATTTGGAAAAAGCATAAAAGTAACTATTGTTATCATATGCGAAATTGAACTCTAAAACACGATCGAAAAAGGAGACCATCACATGGCTGGGATTTTTAAAGCTTATGACATTCGAGGAATATATCCGGAAGAATTAAATGAAGTTCTTGCCGAAAAAATAGGAAGAGCTTTCGTCCAGTTTCTCGGAGCAAAAAAAGTAGTGGTTGGACGCGACATGCGCCCGCATTCAAAACCTTTGTTCGACGCTTTGGCAAAAGGCATGACAGAACAGGGAGCCGATGTTGTAGACCTGGGGATGTGCTCCACGCCGATGTCTTATCACGCAAACGGCAAACTGGGCTCCGATGGAAGCATCATGCTGACCGCATCACACAATCCGGCAGAATACAATGGCTTCAAACTTTGCCGCGAACAGGCTATTCCAATAAGCGGCGCAACTGGAATAGCGGACATTGAAAAACTCGTAAGCGAAGACAAATGGACTCCCGCAGAAAAAAAAGGCTCCATCTCAACATACGACATAGCTCCGGAATATGAGCAGTTTCTCAGGTCTCACGCAAAACTAAACAAAAAACTCAAAGTTGTTGTGGATTACGCAAACTCCATGGGATCATTCGAAGACAAGGGGATCGAAGATTTTTTCGAAATTATTCCCATGTACAAAGAGCTGGACGGCACCTTTCCCAACCACGAAGCCAATCCATTGAAGCTCGACACCCTTGACGCGATCCGCGCAAAAGTAAAAGAAACAGGAGCCGATTTTGGAGCCGCTTTTGACGGCGACGCGGACCGCTGCGGATTTATCGACGACAAAGGCGAAATCATCCCAATGGATCTTTTCACCGCTCTTATAGCGCAGGATATACTATCAGAAGGGCCTGCAACCATTCTCTATGACCTGAGAAGCAGCTGGGCCGTAAAGGAATGCATTGAAGCGAACGGCGGCAAGCCTATCATGTCCAGAGTGGGACACGCGTTTATTAAGGCTCAAATGCGCGAATACGACGCAGTTTTTGCCGGTGAACTTTCGGGACATTACTACTTCAAGGAAAACTTCACAACAGAATCCCAAGGTCTGGCATTTATAAAACTGGCCAATCTGATCTGCAAGACAGGCAAAAAAGTCAGCGAGCTTGTGGCTCCTCTAAAAAAATACTTCGCCAGCGGAGAAATAAACTCCAAGGTTGCCGACGTGCAGACAATCCTGACAAAGCTGAAAGAAAAATATTCAGACGGCAATATGTTTGAACTGGACGGCGTCTCCGTGGAATACGACAACTGGTGGTTTAATGTAAGGGGATCAAACACAGAGCCATTGCTTAGACTTATAGTCGAAGCAAAAGACAAAGACACCATGGAAGCCAAGCGCGACGAACTTCTTGCGCTCATTCGCGGCGGCTGTTGCTCCTGCGGCTGCTCCTGCGGTTAAAAATGTCTTTTTTATGCGCAAGTCTAGCTGCATTCGGTATTTTAAGCACAAAGCTGTAGTGAGTGTAGGCTTTTTGGTCTATAGCTAAAAGAAGAAAGTGGTACCCGGAGTGGGACCGAGTACCCACTTTTCTCTATTTTAGCCTCAAAAGAATGCGCTTAG
>CAZYVR010000099.1:0-16247 GCA_964651145.1 uncultured Victivallales bacterium
AAAACTCTTCAGATCTATAACCAAATGACTGAAAAATATCCCGAAAGCATGGACGCAAAAATAATAAAAGCTGAATTCCTTTATAAGATAGGCAGGAAAAATGACGCGAAAAAAATACTGTCCGCGCTTGCGGCCGCCAGTTGCAAGGATAATGACGTGTATCGCTTATGCGGGACTTTTCTTGCTCTGGGCGAAAAAAATGACGCTTATAATTTGTTAAAAAGCCGCGAGAAAACTCTTTCCGCCAACGCAAAGTATTGGGAAGAACTGTATCTTTTGAGCTCATCTCTCAGCAAAGACGAAGAAGCGCTTGGAGCTGTTTCGCGTTTAGTCGAAATGTCAAAAAGCTTTCACCAACTTTCCCATTCAATAGCCAATTATATCCAAATTTCAGACAAATTAAAAAAACTTTCCGAAGCAAAGCAGAAACTTTTAAAACGCGGCCAGTTGAATATAAACGAATCCTGTCTTCTGTCGGGAATTTTATTGAAAGAAGGCTTGCGCGAGAATGCCGAAGGCACATTGAAGGCCGCCGTTAAAAATAATACTGAGTCAGACGTTCTCCTGAACTTCTTAGTTGCGTTTTATGTAAAAGACAGAAAATGGAAGGCGGCTCTTGAGCAAATAGACGCCTTGATAAAGCTTTATCCCAAAAAACAGGGGCTATACCTTGGCAAAGCTATATATCTGAGCATGAAATCCAACAGGAATGAGGAAACTGAAAAATACATCGCCACCTGGAAGCGAATTTCACCTTCGCTTATTGAGCCATACATGCTTGAAGCTAAATATTTTAAAATAAGAAACCAACCGGAAAAAGCTTTAAAGGTTCTTTTGAAGGCGCGATATAAGTTCAAGGACAACAGTGAGCCAAAAGAGGCGCTGGCGCAGCATTATTTGCAGTCCGGAGATTTCAGCTCAGCCGAAAATATATACTGGGACTCAATAAACGGCGAAAAAACGACATCCGCCAAACTAATATATTTTCAGAAGCTCATGTCAGTGTCCATGCATTTGGGCGGTCAGGAAAGAATTCGCATGGAATTGCTTAAAAGACGCGAAAAAAACCCTTCCGGGCTTTTTCCTCTCCTTGCGCTTGCGCGTTATTTTCGACAAGTTTACAATCTGGACGAGTCAAGGAAGTATTTGCTAAAGGCATACAATTTGAGGAAGAACAATCCTGACCTGCTGTATGAAATTGCGAATATGGAAGAACAGGACGGCCTCTTTGACAAATCGTTGGCGACACTTAAAAAGGCGGCGGCAATTGACAAGACAGGGAAAGGGGAACAGAAAATAATCAATTATTATCTAAGAAACGGGGAAGATGACAAAGCCTTTGAAATGCTTGCGCAAAAAGCAGAAAGCAGAATAAGCACAGTTGAAGACGCTGTAGCCTCCGGATATTCCTTGCTGGAGTCCTCGCAGTCCGACAGGGCGCGCAATCATATTAAGTCACTTTATTTAAAATTTCCAGAAAGCGCAAGAATAAAATATCTCTATGCGTGCGCCCTTGAGGAGTCGGGAGAATATCAGACAGCTCTGGAAGCATTCTTCCAGTTGCTCGACCTTCCGAAAGGAACGCCTGGAAAATCGCAATTGCCGACGATGCCTTCAATGCCGCGCGGCTATATGCCTCATCGCGCTTACCCGCCGGGCGTGTCAAAAATATACAATATGCCAATGCTTCTTCGTCAAGTTTATTCTTATAAAAACAATGCTTCATCCAGTCATTGGGGCCGCTATCGGAGCAATCCTATGTTGGCCAGCCCGAAGTCTATTCCGGCCGATAATGAAAAGTTGAAAGAATACAGCATTTGCCATCTTCTTAAAATCGCGCCCATGCTGGAGGATGCCACGAGGCAAAGCGATTTAGGGAGAAAATTGTCAGACAAAGGAGTCAAACATGCCGAGATCCTAATGTTGCTTGCAAGCAACAACAAGCTGCTATACAACAAGCCTAAGTTCTGGGAGCAGAAATTAAAGCAATACCCCGAAGATGAAACAGTGCAATACATATGGGCCAACAATCTGACGCATAAAAGTTCCAAAAAGGACGTTGAGAAAGCGTTCAGGCTGTTTAAAGACACAAATCCGCGATTTGCCTTGAGTGTCATCGTCAGGTTTCTGAATCAAAAAGACATTGTTCCCAAGAAACTTTTTGAGGACGCTCTAGCCATGCTGAATTCGCTCAATTTAGCTCAGGGCAACAGTTCGATGTATTTCACTTTTATGAGATATGACGGAATAAGCCAAGCAGAAAAAAAGAATCTCAAGCAAAAAATGTTCAATGCGTATAAAAAGAGTCTAAAAACAGGCTGTTCGCAGCCGCATTCTTTTTTAATTGCGCTCAGAGCTCTATTAATGGACAATGATTTTGCAAGCATCGCGGAGTTTGTTAATTTAAAAAGCAAATATTCAAAGCCTGGTACTTCGACAGGCGGGCCGCATCCTTATTATTACGGTTCCCGTGCCGCGCTTATCGCTCCGTTGAATATTAGAACCTTTCAAATGGAAAGGCTTTACTTTGATTTGTTCAGCTTGCTCAGACAACATGCGAAATCTGCAGGCAAGTCAAATTCATTAGAGGCTTTCAAAAATATAAAAGAAGATTCGATCCGACTTATATTCGCCAACGCCTTCAAAAAGGAAAAAGAGTTTGATTTAGCAAAAAAGAAAATCCTTGAGAGAAGCCCCGGCAACACATCAGAGCTGATGCTTTTGGCCTTTGTTGAATCCACGCGGAATAAAACTTCAGACTGCTTGAACGCATTATCCAAAGCGCTTGAAAGCAATCCGGCCAGAAGCAAAAGGAAAACTATAAACGGAGCCATTCTGTATTATATTTTGGCGGCCCCAAAGCCTGGAGAAAAACAGCGCGCCTTGCTGAAGGCATCTGTTAAAAATATTCTGAAATTTGGGATCAATAACACAGAAAAGGCAAATCTTGCAAATGCTTTGCTTAAAACAGACTACCTAGAAGAGGCAAAAGCTGTCAATGACACAATCCAAAAACTCGCCTCGCCGTCAATAACAGGAAGCTCAAGGCATCGCGCCGGACTTCATATAAGAAGAACGTCCATGCCTGATCTGCATAGCAGGATAAAAGCTCTTCTGGCAAAAAAAGAAAAAAACAAGGCGTTGAAAATACTGCTCAAAGAATACCGAAAAATCATGTCACGACATTACAGCGAGGTCAAAATGAATCCGGCCTGCCAAAGTCAGCATAGGTTCAATAATATTTTCAGACTGTTGAAAAAAGAGAAAGAGCTAGGCGTGGATTTTCTTGCACTGATCAAGAAAGACGCTTCGAGCGGCTCAAGAAGAAGACTTGTGGAATACGCCTTTGCCCTTGAGCGGCTCGGGGACAAGAGCAAGGCAAAAGACATTTACATAAAGCTCCAACAAAAAAACAAATCGGACATATTGGTCACAATGCAACTGGTGGAACTAGGCGTTTCCGGGAAGGTCGAGTCAAAGAATTTATTTAGGCAATTTGAAAAGATTTTTAAGAACGACATCAATCAGACTTCTTATTTTTTCACAAACAGATTCAACAGGTCGAGGACAATATCCGGGAAACTTGATCTAGCGGAGCGTTATTGCGACTATCTAAAGTATTTGATCAGCAAGCCTGGAAATGGCGAAAACACCTTTCAGTTGACAATTTTAGACTGTTTGGCCAGTCAGGATTTGCATGACACTGACGGAATGATTTTGAGGAGCATTTATCGGGAGCATTCATCTAAAAATGCCAACAATCATTCGGAAAAAATCAAAGAGCTGAATGAGAGGCGCAAAAAGATAATATACAGATTATGTGATTTAAGCGCGCGTCTGTCAAATGCTTCGTCTGATGCTTTCGGCATTAAGCTTTATCTTCTTAAAAAGGATTCAAAACCACTTGACGGAATATATGAAAATGCCTTGGCTTTTCTTAAAGGCAAAGAGGATTCATGCAGAAATGCCAGGTACAACAAGATAAAGCTTCAATGCCATATAGGCAAACCTTCCAGAATATTCATATTTGCAGATCCGCTTGAATTCGCGATAATTCATTCATTGGAACAAAGCAAGACGGAGACTTTGAAAAAGTTTTTTCAGAAAAATAAAAAGGAGCCCGAAAAATATCTTCTGGAAAGCGCCGTGGCATTAATGAACTGCTACAAAAAAGATTTCAATTCGCAAATCGACTCATTTCTGGAATCAGAGCAGACAAAAAAATCTCATTTTCTCATTTCCGCTTATTTTAGGCTGGCGTTAAAGCTCAGAGAGAAAAGGGGGCTTTCAACGGACATTGCGCCGCAGGCAGCAAAGGCGTGGATTATTTTATTTAAGGCCAGGCAATACAATCATTTAAGATTGCTGGGCTATTCGTTTATTGCCGACTGCATTGAAAAAAAGTTTTCAACAAAAGATTTTTTCAATTTTTATAAAGAGCTTGCGCGCTGCGCATGCAAAGAGTCGGCTAAGGCGCAAAACCCCGGAGCTCTTCCGTATTACGGAGGAAGTTCAATTACTCACTTTAGAGGACATTCAAATCCAAATATGTTGCGACATGAAATCGGCGAGCAATTTTATTATATGGCCCATGAGCTTATAAAAAAAGACAAGAACCTGTGCTTCCCCGTTCTTCTCGAATTTGACAAGTTGAAAGCCTATTCTCCGAATGTTTATTCCAGACTGATGAACGGGAATGTCGACAATGTGATAAAAAGCAATGCGGTCTCATTTGATTTCATTGCAGTGTCTCCCTTTTTCAATGATTTTGACGCCTTTGCCGAGCTGGAATATAAGGAACACAGCAGACGACAATGGAGTGTCTTGTTATTGCTGACAAGCGCCCTGCGGGATATTTACGGAAACGGAAAATCTCTGGATGGAATGCACGAACTGCTTGACAAACTTAAAAAATATAAACCTGGAACTTTCGGGACAAGCTATTTCCTGGCTTTGGTCAAGGCCGAGAACAAAACAGACGTTTTCGAGGCTCTGTCAAAGCATTTTAATGAGATAAAAAAAGCTGACCGCGCAAAGCAGGAACATTTTTTCATATCCCTGAACAACGCGTTAAATAAATTCAATCTTGCCGACTATAAAAAAGCTTCCTCTCCTGAAGCGGCAAAAATTAAAGAATATTTTGAAACATTCATTGCAAAAAAAGAGGAGAGCCAATACACCAAACTTCTCAATTTAAATCTGACAAATGGAAATTATAGCCAATATATAAATGATGTGGCTAAGCTGATTCTTCAACTTTCGCACTCAGACAAAAAGATAGATGAATTATTGAAGAGCGCAATAAGAAAGATAACTTTGCTATCAGCCAGCCTAAGCTCAAATCACAATTATATGCTAGAGCAGTTGATGAGAGCGTTTTTTAATCATAGCAATAAAAATTTAAATATTTTGTTAGTGTTGGACGCACTTGAAGACCAGATGAATGTTTCCAGCAAAGAGAAAGATAAAATTCTCGAAATATCATCCCATAGCTTGCAAAACATGCTCTACGATAAAATCCGAAAGCCCGGCGACAGGAAAGGGCATGACAGATATGAAGCTTTCAGAAATATTATAGTGGACTCCAACAAAATTTTAAACAATAAGAGATTGCCGACAAGTCTTTTGCTTGCGCTTGTACAATTGACAAATGAACTGAGAGGCAAGGATCTTGACAAGTTGTTAAACTTTATCAATAGCGCCAAGGGCATTGACCAGACCAGCTTAAAACCTTTGAAGATTGCAGTTCTCTGTAAAATTATAAGCAACAATCAAAGGAACAACGATGCCAAAAAAGAGCTAGCCAGTGAACTGAAGGAATTCATTAATGACTCCAGCATTCCTGTCTCGACAAGGGCGGCAATTTTCATCAAAACTTTGGGTTTGTCGCATGGCGCAGAGGCAATAGTCGATGTTATGCCCGACGCGATTATCCTCTTTGAGAAGACAGAAAAGTTCAAACAGCTCCTGAATCCTGAAAATCCTTATTTCATGAATAAACTGCTCAAAACTCTGAGTGCTTCGCAACCATCTGAAAAGTGGACGCGCGTGACAAAAATTGTTTTGCAAAGATGGCGCTCTAGTCTTCCTTTTATAAAATCAAAACTGCGCAGCGCAAGGAATGACCGTTCGACTGAGGAAATGCAACATTATGTGTTGGTATTATATTTGAAGTCAGGCGATAAGAAAAATTTTGACAATTTACTAAATGACAAAAGTTTTGAATTATTTAAACAACCAAGGCTGTATGCCACTATGGCAAACAACGGGAAAAATAAAAAATGCGCTGAGCTTTTCAATAAAAACTGGAAAGAACTAAAATACGTCGAAAACTCCACAACCACTCTGACCGTGTCAGGGCGAAGCAATGCCGATGCAATTATTGATTCAATAAAAAAAGCGGACATGAAATATATTGCAGAGGCATTTTTTGGGACAATGAAACTGCGGGCTCCGGGCCAAAGGTATTGTAGGGAGCAAAAAAACCTCAGGAATATAATAAAGAAATTTCCGAAAATTAAATTCAGCGACAAAGAAAAAAAAACAAAGGCTTTATATTTGCTGCAAGCCAGCAACAACAGTTACAAGCTGCTAAAAAATGAATACAACAAGTTTTTCGACGGCATTCCTCAAGACAAAGTTGACTGGAGCTCCGTAAACAAATATTTTTATTCCAGATATCTTTCCAACATCCTTTTAAATGGCAATTTGAAGGATTTCAACGCAAAAATCACTGCCATATCAAAAGCGCCCGGCATTGATAATCACAACGAAAAGGAACTCTTTCGCTATGTTTGGTCGCAAACGACAAACGCTCTTATAAACGCCAAAAAATCCCCTATCTGGAATATGCCTCCAAATGACTTGATAAAGACAATGATGTTTCTGATGGAAAAAAAGTCCCAAAGGGACTTCACTGGCGCAAGGGAGGCCTTATACATATCTGCCTTGCATTGCGCAATCGGGAAAGAAAAAGAAGCGACAAAATTCATAAAGTCGTTGAATGTCAAACAGCTTCAAAGCGATGCCAGCCAATATTATTTAAGCGAGGCGTTTAAAATATACATAAACACAATATGCGCGCATAAGAAAGAGCTCCGTGATTTTTTCTCTTACGAGCCAGTGCAAATCATCTACAAAAACAAAGAGAAGATGATAGAAAAAGAACGCAAGAAAAGCAGTGAGATAATAAGAAAAAGGCTGCCAGAGGCTTCGCGCTCATTCCATATAAAAAATCTGGAGTTGTCTTCATCTTTTGAAAGTGTTCTTGACGCAGTGAACGCTCTTCAGGAAAACGTAAAAAAAGATCTAAACAAACTGGAGCGGGGCTCCGCGCCTACAATTTTAGACGCTTATAAATCATGGCTGAATAATATAGCCGGACAAGCCGCCAAAGAGCCGCCCTATTCTCGGGGCAAGGCCTTCGCTGAAATGTTCAGCCAGCTTCGAGAAGAAGACCTTGAGAAGCTTCTGGAAGACATGAAAACGCTCCACGAAAAGAGCAAGTCTTTGTCATTAAAAGAGGCGGAAGTCTATCTAAGTCATGAGCTAAACAAGAAAGATGCGCCTTTAAAAGCCAAAGATTTTTTTGAAGGCATTTTATTAAACGAAAATATCTCCGATCCGTTGAAGTATACCTTCTTTGACAATTATATATCCAGCAAAAAGGCCGATCCAAAAATCGCTTCAACGCTTGCCGCGGAGTGCGTAAGGCTGTTTCTTGCTGCCGCTGAAAAAGCCCCTCCGGACAAAAAATATTTTTATATGATTCTCAAGATCTGCAACATGAATGCTCCTGCGGAAAACTGGAAAGCCTGCGCCAGGGCGTTGTGCAATTTTTGGGATAAACATTATTCAAAAGGCATCCACAGAGTCCCATTGGTCGTGAATGTTGTTTTATTGGAAATGCATCTAAAGTTGGGACACGTTGACAAGGCAAAGGCATTGCTAAAGGAAAGCTCCGACCTTGCGCGTTTTCCACAAGCGTATATTCCCCTGATTCATTATCGGCAATATGATTTGTGCGCCGAAACAATATCAGAGAACAGGAGACGCCTGTGCGCTAACACCTCATATCCTTTTCATTACAATTTTAGCCCGACTTTGATGAGTGGAATGGAGGAAGTCAAAGCGCGTTTAAAAGACGACGACTTAAAGTATCAGACTGAAGTATTTTTTCAGGCATTCGCTTTTCAAGATTCATCCAGAAACAGAAAGAACACCGAAAACAGCATTAAAAAGGGCTATTTAAAGCCAGTTCTGAGATTGCCGGCTGAATATTACGAAGTCAAGAACTCTGGTTTTTATTCGCCGCAGAAAAAAGAGCTAGAAAAAGCCTTTAAAAAAACGCTTGCCAGCCTTAAAAAACGAAAGTTCAAAGAAATAGCCACTTTGTCTGATTGCATAAAGCTGGCTTGGAACGCCAGAGCCAGCAATCTTTTAAAGAAGGATCTGCTTGAGCTCTGCGAAAAAAACAATATTTTGAAAAAGATGAATGCGCCAGGCACATTTGACGCATATATATATTGTCTAAGTACTTATATAGGGCATCTATATAAAACCGGAAACAGCCAAAAAGTTTTCGAGCTCCTTAAGGCGGAGGAAAAGAAAATGGACGAAGGCCATTACAAAAGCTATAAGGCAGATCGAAGAAACAAAAAAGAGAGGATTGCCCGTTTATATGATCTGAATGACGCGAAGTCTCTCATTATGCAGGAGTTTTATAATGCCATGAACAATTTTTTCCGCTCTGCCAAGAAGCCAATGAAAAAGCCATCTTTTCCACTGAAAAACTTTTTTGAAATGACAAAAATTATCAAAAAATACTCCCACAGGAGAACGGACACTTTATACACGTTTGCTGGAATGGCTTATCTGGCTGGCGACAAGAAAGAATTTTACAAAGTCTTGAAAGATCACGGGAACGAGTTCTCCAACAGATCGCGGCACAATCTGCATTATATGATCAATCCATATAATTATGCAATAATCAACGCAGAAAACGACAAAGAAAAAATCAGGATATTCGGGGAGTTCTTGAATCTGCTGAAAGACAAAGAAGTTTTGAAAAAGTTTAATGCGGCTGAGACATGCAATATCTACAATTACATTAGAGGATATCCTTTTTACCGGAACGCCCCACTGCTCTACAAAGAAAAAATGATTGAATTCCATAAAGATTCAAAGAAAAAAACTCAAGATATAAAGCGCGCAACAAAACATTACAAGGAACGCAAGAAAACAGCTGAAAAATATAAATCTTTATGCAAATTGGCGGAAGACGCAAGACTTGGAAAAAAAATAAGGCCTCCTGCTGGAAAAGAATTTGTTAAATTATTTAGTAAAATTTATGCGCTGACTCCGGGAGCGGCCTACTCCGCCGATAAAACGCTGCAGGCAGCTGAACTCCTTGACAAAGCTTGCGATGGAAAAATCGAAGCTTCTGTAATGGACAATAATTGCTTTTTTATTAATATAATTCAAAACATGAAAAAAGAAGACCTGTTTGCGGGTCTAAAGCATTTTGAAGCGCGCAAAGGGCCCAAATCGATATTCCTAAGCGAAGTGGATCTGTATTTTGAAATTTTTTACAGCTTTTGCGTGCCCCTAAAAGAAAACAAGGTTAACGCTAAAATGCATGAATTTTTAAAGAAAATGTTGTCCTCAAAAAAAATATCGGACAAAACAAAACTTTCTTGCGCGCTCGCATTGTGGGAGAGAAAAAACTCCTGGCCAATCCCAATGATGGGAGTGAATGACTTTGCAACGGAAATTGGCGGCCTTTTTCTGAAAGAAGTTCCGGCAGACAAACTTAAATTCTGGCAAATTCACCAACTTGCGAAAATTCTTAATCGGGCAAAGAATAAAGACGACAAATGGAAGGAACTAGCCCGAACAGTTTGCAAAGCCGCTTTTAAAAGCAAACTGTACAGAAATGAATACTCTGCAGCTTTGCTTGAGCTGATGCTGAATGTTGACTCAGCCAAAGCCGAAGACTTTTTTGAGAACAGCAACTTAAAGCCATATCGCTATCAAATCGTGTATTTGGCATTGCTCAAGCATGAGAAGTATGACTTTATAAACAAAATGCTTGCCAAGCATGCCGAGAAACTTGCTTCCGCGCATCAAACCCTCTTCTGGCATCTGATGACCCCGGACTTGCAAAAAAAGCGAGACAAGCTTATTGATTCCATAAAAGACAAAGACATCAATCTGTTTGCCAGGCTGCTCTTTGCGTCTTTTGTCACTTGCGAGACTTACGACAACGGGCAAGTCAAATACATCACATGCAAAAAACAAAGATCCAGAGTTGAAAAATTGGCAAAAGAACTGGTCAAACACGATTTTAAAAATAAAAAACTTTTTGAGCTGTGCGCAAAAATGGTTTTTTCCAGCGGAGACAGCAAGGAGTTGCGGAAGCATCTTTTAGATAAATTTTCTGAAGAAAATATGGCTAAATTCGTAAAAAAAAGGTCAATCAGCGCTGTTGAGGTTTTTCAGTGGAGATGTTGCATGAACTTTCTTTTGAAGACTGGAGATTTTGATGGGTTGCGCAAAAGACTAAGCGCTTTTTTTGAAAATTATTCCGGCTACAATAAAAAATCAGGAGCTGTGATGATGTGCCATAAAACACTTGAATGCTTAAGCTATTATCTTGTCAAATACGAAAGGCTTGACTTAGAATATCCAGAGTCTTATTCTCGCCGCCTCAGGTATTATTCCGAAAAAAAACGCTTGTCAACAAAATATCCCAAGCCCCTCCCCTTTGACAATAAAATGATTGACAAACTGTATCAAATAGCAAAACTGATAAAGCCCAGCGACAAAAAATTGTCACCTTATAGCTATGGCCATTTTTGCTGGTTTAACATTACCATCTCCTGCCTAAAAACAGGCGAATTAAATAAAACAGGTTATCCGGGAGGCTTAGTGGAAAGCTTTGACAATTTGATTCTGAACGCGCCTTCTGAAAAGGAAAAGCTCAGGCGCTTCGAATGCCTAGCAAAGCTCATGGAGCATAATAATGTCAAATCGGAAAGGATGCAGAGGCTTGTAAAGCGAAGCAAGTTTTATAAAGAAAATAGCGAGTTGCTGAAAACGGCTCTTATGAGATACTAAAAAATATATGGTTGATTATGGAAGATATTCTTAATTTTTTGAATCGCCTCAAGGCAAAGTTGAACCTCCACTCTCTGTGCAGGGAGGCTGCATTGGCGTTCTTGCCAGCAAGCGGCTTGTGTGCGCTAATATCTATCTGCTTTGTTGTCAGGGGGCTCAAGGTTGATTTGTATTTCCTTTTTATCCCGCTAGCCCTGTTTTTTCTTTTATTTGCAGGCATGTTTCTTCGCGGAAAATATAATATAGAGAGAGCCGCGGCATTTGCTGACGAACACTACAAGCTCAATAACGCCTTGCTTTCCATGCTCGAATTCAGAAAGAGCCAGAGATCGCCTTTTCACTCTTTGCATATAAAAAAGACTGCGTCTGAATGCAGGCAGTTGAGCCTCGATAAAATCAATCTTCATTTCCCACTCAAAACTTTTTCCGCCGCCATTGCGCTGTCGCTTTTAAGCGCCTGCCTGTGCGCAATGCCGGAATCGCAAGCCGAGGCTAAAAACGGCGGAGAGGATATAAAAATATGTTCTGAAAAAATAAATAAAAAGCTCAAAGACGAGCTTGAACAAATAAAAAAAGAGCTGACTGAAAAAGAAAAGAAATTTCTGGAAAAGTCGAAATTATCTCAGCGAATAAACGCTCTAAAAAAAACTGGAAGCAAAAAAGAGGCTTTAAGGCAGTATGCCGAGCTGGAAAAACTGATTGGCGGGATGCGGGAAAAAGCAAAGCTTAAAATCAACGAGAAACTTCTGGCTAAAATAGCCGAGGAGCTCAAAAAGAACAAATCAACAAAATCCATAGGAGAAAGCTTTCAGCAGAAAAAATATTCAGAGGCCGCCCAAAATCTTGAAACGTTGAAAAACGAAATAAACAAAGCCTCGAAAACAAACAAGGTGGAAAAGCTTAAAAGATTGTTGAATAAATTGAAGAAGCTTTCGAAAAACATAAGGAAAGCGACACAAGGAGAAAAATGCAAATCATCCGAACTTTCAGACTCCGCAAAAAGATTCTGCGACTCATGCGATAAGCTGACAAAATCTATGAAAGATTCTAAAAGCGAAAAATCGCGACTAGACACGGAAGACATGGACAAGGCTTTGAAAAAATTTCTGGCGGCCATAAAGGAGCACAATGCAAAAAAAGGATTTTTTGCAAAAATGGACACAATGAAACAGGCGTTCCTTGCCGCCCAATGCATGATGGCGGGAGACTCCAAGGACCCCAAAAAAGGAATAGGCGCCAGCGAGGACAACAACCCTGACAAAACTTTTAACACTGCCACAAAAAAGAACGGCTATATTTCAAACATTCAAGGAAAAAAAGGACTCGGCCCTTCCGAAGCGCAAACGGAGGACGCTGTCAGCGGGAGCGGAGCCAGCAGACTTAAAAAAACTAAAGCCGGATCAGATTATAAAATTCAGGTTGAAAGCTTTGTAAAAAGAGACGACATTCCTGAATCCATGAAAAGCGGAGTCAAAACTTATTTTTCAATTATTCATAAATTGCCAAACCACAAAGCGGGAGACAGCAAATGACAGATGAAATTCCAATACTAGAAGATGACAATCAAGCAGAAAAAGCGGTGAATGATTTTAAAAAAACATTCCAAACACTGCGCGATGAAATAGGGAAGTATATAGTGGGGCAGGAAGACGTTGTAAAAAAAACACTGATAGCTGTCATCGCAGGCGGACATGTTCTTCTTGAAGGCGTTCCAGGACTTGGAAAAACCACGCTGGTGAACACTTTGGCAAAGGCTCTGCATTTGAATTTCAAAAGGATTCAATTTACGCCAGACCTGCTTCCCGCCGATATACTCGGGACAAATCTGTTGCTGGAAAAAGATGGCGAAAAAACTTTTGTATTTCAGAAAGGGCCGATATTCACAAATATCCTTTTGGCAGATGAAATAAACAGAGCCACCCCAAAAACGCAATCGGCCCTGCTCGAAACCATGCAGGAAAAAACAGTGACAGTCGCCAACGCCACCCATTCGCTGGACTTGCCATATTTTGTGCTGGCAACTCAAAACCCGTTGGAAATGGACGGCACTTATCCTTTGCCGGAAGCCCAATTGGACAGATTTTTCTTTAAGCTTAAAGTTGCCATGCCGGCGCATGACGAGTTTTTCGCCATCCTCGACAGGACTACTGGATGCAGTTTGCCGGAAATAAAACCTGTGGCCGACGGCGGAGTCATTCTTGAAATGGGAGCCACTGCTCGCCAGGTGCCGATAGCCGACTCAATAAAAGATTTCCTTATTAAAATTGTGATGGCAACGCATCCAGAGAGAGAGGGCGCCTCTTCTGATGTGAAACAATATATTCGCTACGGAGCATCTCCACGAGCGGCGCAGACAATCCTTCTGGGAGCCAGAATAAACGCGCTTCTGAACAGCCGTTTTTATGTGGCAAAAGAAGACGTAAAAGCGATTGCCTCCGCAGCCCTAAATCATAGGATTATATTAAGTTTCGAGGGGGAAGCGGCTGGAGTCTCCCGGGAAAAAATCATTGAGAACATTATCAATAATATTGATTGAACGCCGGAGAACGGAATGCTGAAAGACCCGGAATTTATAAGAAAGCTGGAAATGCTTTCCTTGCTTGCAAGAAAAATGCTTGGCGGAAAATTGAAAGCCGACAGGAAGACCACCAAAAAAGGCAGCGGCATAAATTTTGCCGACTATGCCGAATATAGTTTTGGCGACGACTACCGAAGCGTTGACTGGAACATTTACGCGCGCCTTGAACAATTAGTGGTAAAGCTTTTTGAAGTGGAGGAAGACTCCGCCATTTTCGTAATGCTGGACATGAGTCCGTCGATGCGAAAAAAGCAGGAGCACTCAAAAAAAATTGCCGCCGCTCTTTCTTATATCGCACTGAACAGTCTGGACAGGCTGGCCGTCTATGGGGTCGCCGACGCTTTGAATCCGATCTTTCCCATGTCTCACGGCAGAGGCAAGATTTTCACAATGCTTGACGCAGTGGAAAAGGCCTCTATTTTCGGCTCTGACACGGACTTCAATGGAGCCTTCAAAAACTTCCGGGCCATCAATAAAAAGCCAGGGATATGCGTTGTGATTTCAGATTTTTTTGACCCGGGCGGGATTTCTAAAACGCTTGACTATCTGATGTGGGCTAAAAACGATGTGTTCTGCATTCAAGTGTTGGCGCCCGATGAGATGAAATGCGACCTTCATGGCGATGTGGAGCTGGAATGCGTGGAGACAGGAGCCAGAAGGAACATAACGGCAAGTCCGATTGAGGCAAAAAAATATGAAAAAGAAATTATGGCATGGAATGAGTCAATAAGAAAAGAATGCGCCAGAAGAGGCGTGGGCTACATACAGGCATTTACCGACATTCCCTTTGAAGACATTATACAGAATGTGTTGAGACGCGGAGGACTGGTTGCATGATATTCCTTAACCCTGCCTGGCTATGGCTTTTTGCTTTGTTGCCTTTGATTGCGGCAATGTATTTTCTTAAAGTCAAGCCCGAGCGCATAATGACGCCAGTCATGTTTTTGTGGGACAAAATTTTTCTGAAAAAAAAATCTTCGGCGCTCTTCAGAAAGCTTAAAGACATTCTAAGTTTGCTGCTTATTCTTATCGCCGCATCATTTGTCATCATGGCGTTGGCAAAGCCGACATTGACGACCAGGCTTCAAGAGCGTCTTCTGATAATTGTGATTGACAACTCAGCCAGCATGAATGCGCTGGATGGGACACAAACACGGCTTGATTCCGCAAAACGCGCAGCAGCAAGAATGGTCAATGATCTTCATTCAGGGCAGTCCGCCGTTATAGCCGCCATGGCTGACAACCTGACAGTAATGGCAAGCCGCACCTCCAACAAGAGAAGACTTTTGCAGGGAATCAAAAGCGTCACCCCCACGTTTTTTCCACTGGGCTCAAATTTCCCGGCATCCTTAAGCGAGATCCGTAAACAGTTTAAAAACTCTAAAGTCATCCTTGTGTCAGACTGCTCTTTTAAAACTGATCCGCCACAGGACATTTCCACTGTCAAAGTGGGCCAAAAAATTAAAAACATTGGCATAGCAGCGCTTGACTTGGCGACAGTTCCAGAGCTTGGCTCGTTGAAAGTTTTCTGCAAGCTTGCCTCGTCTTTTGACAAGCCGATAAAAACAGACCTGACAGTCTCTTTTGACAGCGAAAAAAACATTAAGAAAGTTTATCCGTTGACTGTTAAGCCGGGAGTCAACAAGCCGGTCATCTTTGAAATAAACAATTCGCAGCCGGGCAAATGGATTTTCAATCTCGACATGAAAGATTCTTTTGACGCGGACAACAAAGCGTTTGCCGTGATGCATCCTCCAATACAAATAAAAGTAAAGCTGGAGGCTAATGAGAATTCTCCATTTTATCGTTCCTGCGTTGAATCCTTCAAAAATTCAAAAAAAGGGCTGCTCCTTGTCGACTCAGGAGAGGGCATTGCCTTTGTGGAAGGCTCGGAGAAAAAGCAGAAAGCAACAGGCGCATTTATAATATTCAATCCCAGCGGAAAGTCCGATTTTTGGAAGGACATCCTGCCCGAAAAAAAGAGCGCGGCTCTTCCGGAAGTTGCAGTCCCTGACCATCCGTCTGTAAAATTTTGCAATATGGACAATATTGATTTTTCTTCCGCCAAAAATATAATCCCGCCTGAAAACGCCGTGATAATAGTCAAGTCAGTCAATGGAATTCCTCTTCTTTATAAAACTGAATTTTCCGGCAAAAAGGCCTATGTGATAAATATTGACCCGTCAGAATCAGATTTTTTTCTTGATGTAAGCTTTCCTGTGCTGCTTTATTCAATGGCTCTTGATTTAAGCGGACACCTAAAGGAAGATCAGCCCGTTTATGCGTCCGCTGAATTAAACGCATGGAAAGAAAAGCCGATCGAGTTAACGCCTGACAAGCTTCGCCGCACTTTTTGCGGGCGTCCCGGATTTTACAAAGCGGCACACTGCGACAAGATTTATTCCTGTTCTCTTTTGAGCGAAGAAGAAACCTTGTCGGTGCGTCGCGAACTAAAAAGTTCCATCCTGAATGCAAAAGGAATAATTCCCCTTTGCGATATTTTCGCCTCTTCTGCGCTTTGTTCCGAGGAATCATAGCTTTCTCTGCGTCT
>CAZYVR010000100.1:0-16243 GCA_964651145.1 uncultured Victivallales bacterium
TCAAGCGCTCACGGTTGATTATTCTGTACCGTTTTCTGTCTCCGAAAAGTTCATTTATCTTTTCTGCCCGGCTGGCAGTCACCAGAGAAGATGAACGTGATTTGACGTTATCATATAATTCATATGGTTTGACTTGAATCAGATTTTTGCCTTTGGCTACCAGCTATTCCGCCGGGGACAAAGTCCCGCTTATAAAGCCACTTCGTGGCCGCGTCCGGACAAAGTCCGGTTTTTATTCCGACTCTGTCGGTTTTTATTTTTCAGGACTTTTGGCAGAGTCGTCGCATGACTTCCTGAATATTTTTTTCACAGCGGCGTAAGCCATTTTGGGTCGGCGATATTCATCAACAATGCCTTTGTTGTTAAAAGCGCGCGGCCGTCTCAAAGCGTGAGCCCCTGAATAAGTTCTGCAATCGCAGAACTGCCAGAGCGAAACTCCATTTATGCGTTTGCTTCGGACAATTTTTTTGCAAACCAGCTCAAGGTAGTCGCGCTGGTATTCCTCCGACCAGTGCCCGTTAAGGGGGTCGCGCCATCCATAAATCGCGCCCGCGCCTATTTCGCTTATAATCACTGGCTTGTCGCCCAATCCTTTTTTATCAAGGAAATCAACAATCGTGTCAAGCTCTTCCTCTATCTCATCCAGTGGGCGAAGCTTTTCAATGTCCTTCGCGTACCATGCCGGGTATGTGTTCACGCAAATTACGTCAGCCAAATCAAGGTTTAAATCTTCGTAAAGTCTGCATGTGGCGAAAGTAACGAGCGAAGCAGGGGCCTCTTCCTTTATTGCTTTTGCGAGGCGCTCGTAGACCGCGCATGATTCCTGCTGATTGCTGTGGCCCTCGTTAAGGAATCCCCACATTATTACGGACGGGTGATTATAGCTGTTGCGAACCATTAGCCTAGCCTGGTCTTCCTGGTCTTCGCAAAACTTTGAATTTGTGAAATCTTCCGGGGAATTCTGCCATCCCAGGGTTTCCTCGAAAACCATAAAACCCATTTCATCGCAAAGGTCAAGGAAGCGTTGATCCTGAGAATAATGAGAGCCCCGGACAAAATTGCAGCCAAGGTCTTTCAATATTTGCAAATCCTGAACTAACTGTTGAAAAGGCAATGCTGGGCCAAACTGCGGATGCGCTTCGTGACGGCAAAAGCCAAGAAGCTTCTGTGGCGCGCCGTTTATTAAAATTTTAGCTTCTGCCGCTTTGACAATGCGCAGCCCGAAGCGCTCTGTTATGTCGTCGCCGTCCATTTTTACTTTTAAAGTATGCAAGGCTGGAGAGTCTGGCGTCCAAGGGGTCGGCTCCGGAATATTAATGGAGAATTCAGCGCAGCCATTGCAAACGGGCAAGTTTGAAAGCTCAATGTCAGAGCCGCCATCGACTGAAACAGTCAAGTCAATCACATCTGAAATGTCTCCGCTGAAAATAGCTCGCGCCCGAACAATGCCTTTTCCCAGGTCAAGGGTGTTTATTTGGACGCGCTCAAAACTTGTCTCCGGGACTTCGTGCCATTCCACAGAACGGAAGATGCCGCCATAAGCATAAAAATCATAAAGCGGGCTTTGCACGGGGACCCTTTTAAAATCAAAACGGTTGTCCACAAGCACAACAAGCTCCCTTTCGCCGCGCGTGGAAGGAGGAACGTCTATTTTAACCCCGGAATAGGGCAGTGATATTTCACCGCAAAGTTTTCCGTCCACATATATTCGCGCCCACATGCCAAGGCCATGAAAATGAATGCGTCCGCGGGACCCTGGCTCGGTTTTTACGTTTGTTTTGTAGGCGGCGGTTCCGCGCTTTCCCGCATATGCGGGGAATGCGTCAAAAGCGGCGGGAACAGGCATCAGGTCGTTAAACCGGATATCTTCGGGATCAAATCTGTCTGTCTCCACAGATTCTCCCAGAAAAACAAAGTCCCACAGTCCGTCAAGGCAATGAACGTTGCGAGTTTGAAATTCAGGATAGGCTTTCATTTATTTCTCCAATATTGCATTTAGGTATTTCGCAATTATTATACATGCGACAAGCAAGGCACGCCCGGCAAAGACCACAAAAGCCCATGAATTGTCACAATTTAACAGATGCCTCAATGCTTCAGTGTTAAAATGACGCGCATAGCTACAAAAATAAATATCAGCTTTGAATTTTGTTCAACAACTGGTACATTAAAAGGCGCAAAATATGCCTTAAATTAAGTAAAAGAAGAAGGAACAATAAAAATGACCGAAAAACACAACGCGTTTACAATGGCTCAGAAGCAATTTGACGAAGTGGCTGAACTCCTCAATCTGGAACCGGCTGTTTACGAATGGCTTCGTTGGCCGCAGCAAGAACTCTCAATCAAACTGCCGGTAAAGATGGATGACGGCACAACAAAAATATTCCAGTCGTTTCGCGTGAGACACAGCACTGCTCGCGGCCCTGCCAAAGGCGGAATTCGCTGGCATCCAGACGAAACAATCGACACAGTTCGCGCCCTGGCCACCTGGATGACATGGAAAACCTCCGTTGTGGATATTCCTCTAGGCGGCGGCAAAGGCGGGATTATCTGCAATCCCAAAGAAATGTCTGAAGGCGAAAAAGAACGTCTTGCGCGAGCATACATCAGAGCTTTTGCGTCAACTTTTGGCGTGACAAAAGATGTGCCGGCTCCGGATGTCTACACAACGCCCCAGATAATGGCTTGGATGATGGACGAATATGAAGTAATAATGGGCGAGAGGCACCCCGGCGTAATTACCGGAAAGCCTTTGCAGCTTGGCGGCAGCCAGGGACGCGGAGATGCGACAGCTCGCGGCGGCGTATTTACAGTTCGCGAAGCGGCAAAAATGCTGAATATTGATCTTGCCGGAAAAACAATGGCAATCCAAGGCTTCGGCAACGCCGGACAATTTGCGGCTCTCCTCGGATCTGAAATTCTGGGTCTGAAACTTATTGCGGCAAGCGATTCAAGAGGCGGAGTGTTCAACCAAGCTGGTTTGGATCCCAAGGCGCTTGTGGAACACAAACTGAAAACAGGCGGAGTCGCCGACTTCCCGGGCAGCGAGCCAATATCAAACGAGGCGCTGCTGGAGCTCGACACAACGGTTCTCTTCCCGAGCGCCCTGGAAAACTCCATCAGAGCTGACAACGCCAAAAACGTAAAAGCCAAAATCGTGTGCGAACTGGCAAATGGACCGACAACAGTGGAGGCGGACGACATTCTTCACGAAAACAATGTCTTTGTCATCCCGGACTTCCTGGCCAATGCCGGCGGCGTGACAGTTAGCTACTTTGAGCAGGTTCAAAACACATACAACTTTTACTGGCCGCTCGAAGAAATACATGAACGCCTTGACCAAAAAATGACAAAAGCTTTCCACGATGTTTACGAAATGCGCCAGAAGCATAATGTAAAAACACGAATGGCCGCATATATGGTCAGCGTGGCAAGAGTGGCCGAAGCTTGCAAATTGCGCGGATGGATCTAAAAACATTCAGCGCTGGATGAGCCTCCCGATTGTTTGATGGCAAAAAAAGGGCATTCTTATGAAGTTGGCAGAGCATATTCTCTATCAAAGAATTATTGCCGAGATCAAAGCATACCCTGCGATTCTGAATGTATTCGAAAATACGTTGCATGAAAAAGGAATCGCAATCAGCCATGACGATAAGAGGGAGGAGTATGAAAAGTTCTGCATTGAAGGATGCTTGAGTAAGACGGAATATGACAGAGCCGTCACTCTTGCAGCCTTTTTTGAATATTTTTCAGACGAAGAAATCAACGAATACATAAATCTTGGCCGAAAAGAAAAAATAGCCAGAACAATCCTAAGAGATCTCAACGAGCATAGCTACAACATAGACCAAATCCATGAACTGCTGTCAAAATTCAGCAAAATACCTGCCGGAAAGATCCATCTTCCCACAACAATGACTTTGAACATCAGGGTCAATCTTATATCCCAGTTCATCAGCAGCCAACTGGAATATATCAGCATTGCAAAAAATCATATTAACATGCGCGATATGGCGGAAGTGTTAGACCACAGCATAGCCACGCAGACGTCAAAAGGGACTGTGGGCGGAAAATCTGCCGGAATGATTCTGGCAAATCGCATCCTTTCTCCATCTCTGAGCCCAAGAGACAAAGAGTTTGACGGCAAGCTGGCTGAAACAGACTCCTACTACATAAAATCGTCTGTAATCAATGAATTTGTGGCGTTCAATCATCTTCATGAATGCCACAGTCTGAAATATTTTGACGCTGAAGATTTTGAACGCGAACACAAAAAGCTCGAGAAAAGATTCCTGGCCGGAAGATTTAAAAAGGAAACCTTGAAAAAATTCAGGGAAATACTGGAAAAAACAAAAGATTCGCCTCTGGTTATCCGCTCTTCCAGCTTGCTTGAAGACAGCATAGGATGCTCGTTTTCCGGCAAATATGACTCGCTGTTCATCTCCAATACAGGCACAATGAAAGAGCGCCTCGAAGAATTTACAAATGCGCTAAAAAAGGTTTATTTCAGTCTGTACAACGCCGACGCCATAGAATACAGGCGTGACAACCACCTGTTGGACTACAATGAAAAAATGGCAATTCTTGTCCAAAAAGTGGTGGGCAAGGCTTATGGCAAATATTTTTTCCCAGCCATATCCATAGTTGGGTTTTCGCAAAATCCGTACTGCTGGAATAAAAGAATTAAAAAAGAAGACGGGATGCTCAGGATGGAAATGGGTCTGGGCACCCGCGCAGTAGAGCGCGCAGGAGACGATTACCCAAGAATAGTGTCGCTTTCAGCTCCACAACTTCGCCCGGAAGTTACGGAAAGGGAAAAGATCAGATATTCCCAAAAATTTGTGGACGTTCTTAATCTGGAAACAAAACAATTGGAGACGGTTCACTTTGTGGATCTTTTAAACCACGTTCTGGAAATCGGCGGGCAGGACTTTCCAATGAGAGACATAATTTCAGTTGAAAGCGGCGGCGTGCTTTCAAGGCCAATAATTTTTCCGGACCGCCTGATTCCAAACAATTGCGCTATAACTTTTGACGGATTGTTGGCGGACCAAAAATTTTCCTCGTTAATGAAGCATGTGCTCGATAAATTGGAAGAATCGTACAAAATGCCAGTTGACATGGAATTTGCATATCAGGACGGCAAGCTTTATGTTCTTCAATGCCGCTCCCTTTCCCAGCAAAAAAATATTGTCTCAGATGTCAAGTTGCCCAATATTGCCGAAGAAAAAGTTTTATTCACCTTGAAGGACTGCTTCAGGAGCGCATTTTTGCCGTCGATAAGCCATATCATTTATATAGATAAAGTGGCTTACGATAATCTGGAAAACACCGAGGAGAAATTTGAGGTCGCGCGGATTGTTGGCAAGTTGAACAGGGCTATGGCTGATAAAAGGCATATAATGATAGGTCCCGGCAGATGGGGGACAAACAGTCTGGACCTTGGCGTCGGAGTAAGGTACGGCGACATAAACCACACTCTTGCCCTGGTTGAAATAGCCTGGGAGAAAGACGGAATAACTCCGGAGCTTAGCTACGGGACGCATTTTTTTCAGGACTTGGTCGAGGCGGACATCATCCCGCTTCCATTATATCCCAACAAGCCCGGAGAAAAATTCAACTTGAAATTCATAAAAGAGTCCCGAAATTGCGCCTCCGACATTGTCCACATCGATGATGCATATAAAAGCGCAATTAAAGTTGTTGACATAAATAAAGAGACAAATGGCGAGCTGCTCAACATCTACCTTGACGACAAGTCTGGCAAAGGCTTGGCTTGCTTCCTGTAGGCAGCTGAATTCCCCACAATATAGCTGGAACTCATTTTTTATTCATAAAAAGCGCTGCAGCTTCAAAGAAATTTTGGATTGCCAGTGATTTTGGTCAAAAAATAATTGAAAAAGCGCAAAAGTAAAGTTATTTAACAAACAGGGAAATTTCTTTATTAATGTTTTATACAATTTTATTGAGGAGGATGTAATGAGCGCCCAAATACTTTGTCTCACCGAGGAAATGACCAAGCGTCACACTGAAAAACTTAAAAATTGGTTTAATCTGCTGAACGATGTGATGCCTAAATTCTTTTTCAATACATTCGACGCAGAACAATTGCAGATGATAATGCCCGCGCTTTTCAACATCGAGCGCCATGACAATATTCAACAGATATTTGCGGGCAACAGCGTGATACTTGTCTACCTCAAAAGCGAAGCCAACAACATGGCTGTAACCGCGCGCATGATGAAAGACCATGATATTTTTAGCGCGTCAATCCATGAGTCAGTTCAACACATAGTGGTCAATAGCGAGCCTCGCACGCTGGTTATCGAACATTACGTGGTGGACAGGCTCTCAATGAAAATGTCCCCTGCCTACAGCAAGGCTGAGGTGAAAAAAGCCTATCGCCAACTTTACAAAAACTTGCCTGAAGAGCTCAATGAAATTTATGACCGCATTAACTGGGAGGCAGTTACCGACTTGTCGGTCGACCGCGTGGCTGAAAGACTGTCTTTTGCGCTGAGAGCTCAGAAGCAGGACTGGATCGATCTGGACATAGAAAGTGTTGACAAAGATGAGTTGCGCATAACAATGGCCCTGTCGAATTGTCCTAGCAAAGGTTTTTATTACAAGATAGCCGAATGTCTCTCTCATTATGGTTTTGAGATAACCCGCAGATACTCCAGGACTCTGACCTTTCAGGACAAAGATACCGAATTTAACCGCATGCCAGTCGCAATCAACACCACTTATATCAAAAAGCCCAAAGGCAGAGACGCTTCAAAAAAACTTGAGGATATACTCTGGGAACTTCCGCACATAAAATGGACCCAGATGGACGACCTTTACTATGATGAGCTGGTTGTCAAGAAAGGCTGGAAGCTCTCTGACACAAATCTGATGCGCGCAGCCGGCGAATTTGCGCACAGTCAATTTTCATACATCGACCGCAACGCTTACAATAGCCATGACATATCGCGGATGATTGTTCTTTACGAAGAATTTCTCAAGGAATACCTGACCCTTTTCGAGACTCGCTTCAAGCCCGGCTTGACCGATCGCGAGAAGAAATATGCAAAACTGGAAAAGAAAATATCCGCCGAGATTGACCGGATCAACACGGGAATGCACGAAAAAGACACACTTGTGAAGAATATTTTCAAGGCCATCCTGAATTTCTTTGACAATATCAAAAAGACCAACTTTTATGTCAAAGAAAAATCAGCTTTGTCATTCCGTCTGACTCCACAGTTCATGGACTTTTACCAAGAGTTGTCGCCTGGCTACCTGGATGCCTTTCCCAAGCGGACGCCGTATGGCATATTCTATTTCCTGAACCACAACACGGTTGGCTTCCAAGTCAGATTTTCCAAAATAGCCCGCGGCGGCTGGCGCACGGTGATTCCGCGCAACATCGGCCACGAACTGGAAAAAATGGACATGTACGGCTTCACCAAAGACGAAATATTCCGCGAGGTTTTCGTGCTTGCCCACACTCAGCACATGAAGAACAAAGACATTTACGAGGGCGGCTCCAAGATGATTTGCCTCTTGAAGCAAGACGGAAAACTGGACACATCGTCACTTTACGAATGCCAGCGCTCAGTGGCGCGCTCTTTTGTTAATCTTATCAACTATGACAAAAAAGGGAAACTGCTGAATCCCGCAATTGTAGACCATCTTGGGGAATTTGAAATAATAGAAATAGGCCCCGACGAAAACATGTTTGACACAATGATCAAATGGCTCGGCAGCTACGCGGAAGAAGTCGGCTACACGCTCGGCGGCGGCCTGATATCGGGAAAGCCGGAAACCGGGTTCAACCATAAAGACTATGGCGTGACCTCCCTCGGGGTGCATCAATTCCTGCTGAAAACCCTTGATGAACTCGGAGTTGACCCCGGCAAAGATGTTTTTTCAGTCAAAATATCAGGAGGCCCTTTCGGCGACGTGGCGGGCAATGAATTAGCCTTGTTGCTTCAGAAAAAAGGCGGGAAATATATTTATCCGAATCTTAAAATAGTGGCCATAACCGACGGGCCCGCCGCCGCCTTCGATCCGGACGGATTGGATCGCGACGAATTATTGACCATGGTCAAGGCTAAAAACCTCGACGCATTCAATCCCCAGAAGCTTAGCGGAGAAGGCGCTTATATGATTTACAGCGAGCCGCAAGTTAAAGACGGGCACGAAAGCCATCTCATGTATTTGGTCAAGAACAAAAAAGTTATCCAGAAACAAGTGACCCGTGACGATTTTATGGAGATGTTTCAAGGCAATCTGACTGCAAACTACGCGGATATTTTCATCCCTTGTGGCGGCCGTCCTTCAACAATCAATGCAAGCAACTGGGATAGCTATTTTCCGAACGGCAAAGCCGCGTCCAAAGCCATTGTGGAAGGCGCCAATTCATACATCACGCCGGACGCCCGGGCATTGATTCAAGATCAGGGAGTATGGATTGTCAAAGACGCGTCCGCCAACAAATGCGGTGTCATAACCTCATCCTATGAAATACTCAGCGGCCTGATTCTGGGAACTGAAGAATTCGTAAAGCTTAAAGACAAGCTGGCCAAAGAAGTGCTGAACATACTTGTCGAGCGCGCTCAAAAAGAAGCGGAATGGCTGTTCTTCCAGTTTAAGAAGTCAGGCGGGCATTTGACCGATCTGACCGAGAAGCTAAGCGTTCATATCAATGATAAAAATTCCGAAATATCGGAGTATCTGGAGTCGCATCCTGAACTCGTTGACAAAAAGATCATTCTTCAGCATTTGCCTGAAACTTTTGGAAAGCTTGACAAAAAATTGCTGGACAAGCTTCCGGAAGACTATAAAAAAGCCATTGTTTCTGTGGAATTGGCATGCAGGATCATTTACAAAAGCGCTCAGAATTTGAAAAGCGAAATTTCAAGCGTCCTGTAATTTTCGCTGAATGTCAGTATTTTAAAAAACATAAAGCTGGACCGCGCCAAAACGCGGTCCAGCATATTTGCGGCTGAGCTGCGCCAATTTGATTCCAGAGAGCCCGGAGTATATTAACGCCGCGCAAAAAACAACAAGGGAGAAAAAATATGCTGAACTTCGACTACTGCAATCCGGTGAAAATTGTCTTTGGAGAAGGAACTATCTCAGAACTTGCAAACCTGTTGCCCGCAAATGAAAAAATAATGATGCTCTACGGCGGCGGCTCTATTAAACGCAACGGCGTTTATGACCAGATAAAAGAAGCCTTGAAAGATCGCAATCTTGTCGAATTCAGCGGAATTGAGCCAAATCCTCTCTTTGAAACTTGCATGAAGGCTGTTGAAATAATCAAAAGCGAAGGGGTCACATTCCTGCTGGCTGTTGGCGGAGGCTCCGTCATAGACGCCACGAAGTTTATTGCGCTCGCCGCAAAATATCAGGGTGAAGACATGTGGGAAATAGTGAGCAACAACGAAATGGGAGACGCGCTCGAAGACGCCTTGCCGCTTGGGACAGTGCTTACTTTGCCGGCTACAGGATCGGAAATGAATTATAACGCCGTTATATCACGCGCGGAAACAGACGAAAAACTGGCTATGCACAACCCAATAGTGTACCCTAAATTTTCAATACTTGATCCATCCACAACATTTACTCTCCCCGAGCGCCAGTCCGCCAATGGAGTGGTGGACGCGTTTGTTCACGTAATGGAGCAGTATATGACTTTCAATGTGAACTCTCCATTGCAGGACAGACAAAGCGAAGCCATCCTCGCAACTCTTATGGAAGAAGGCCCCAAGGTGATGAAAGACCCTGAGAATTATGAAACAAGGGCCAACATCATGTGGTGCGCCACTCATGCCTTGAACGGAATGATAGCATGCGGCCTTCCTCAAGACTGGGGCACGCATATGATTGGACACGAGATCACTGCGTTCTATGGCCTTGATCACGCTCAGTCCTTGGCTATAGTGTTGCCCTCGCTGTGGAGAAACAAGAAAGAACAGAAAAAAGAAAAGCTTCTTCAATTCGGACGCAGATTGTTGGGAATAAGCATTGAAAATGAAGACGCTGCAATTGACGAAACAATAAACAAGACCGCCGCTTTTTTCAATTCTCTCGGAGTTCCGACAAGCCTGTCCGACTATAATATAGACGCAAAGGAGGCCGCCGAAAAAGTTAGAGACAGGTTCAACGCCAGAGGCGTGGCCTTCGGAGAACATGCCGACATAACCGGCGATGCAGCTTTCGAAATCCTTCTTGGCTGCAAATAATAAAAGCGATTGATTTATAAAAAACTCAGAGTAAGGTGTTTCGAGGTTTTTAAATGATAATTCCAGATGCCTCCAAATGTTTTCGCAGGAGAGCTTTTACATTAATTGAAATGATTGTTCTTTTGGTGATAATGGCGGTCATGGCTGCGATTATTGCGCCTAAAATGGGGAATTTTTACCAGAATGTCAAGCTGACTTCAACCGTTCGCCGTTTCAGGCTGTTTATTGATGCCGCCCGTTCCAATGCAATGCAGAGCCATGGAGTCTCCAGATTGACGATTCAACCTGGCTGGCGTAAAATACATATAGAAACACAGAAAAAGAAAATTATCAGCAATCCCCATGAAGCAGTTGAGTACATAAAAAAAGTCGAGAATCAAGATTCCGTTTCCCATTCTGATAAAGATAAGCTTCCAGAATTTGTTAGAATGGAGGGGGATTTTTCCGAAATGATCATACCGGATGGCGTTGAGATAAATTATATTTCTGTTTCTGGCAAGCGCAAAGCCTCGATCCAAAAAGTTGTAATAACTTTTAAATCATTTCATCAGTTTGATGAAGTGGATTTTTCGTTTAAAAATAAATTAAACGAATACCAAGGCTTGCGATTGGAAGCCGGCAGCGGAATGGTCCGTGATTTGCAGATCATTAAGCAGAATTGAAAAACAGGCATCAATCTTGGGGCGAAAATGAAAGTTAAACATAAAATGGCGCTAAGCCTCAAGGCATTCACTCTCATGGAAGTATTGGTGGCGTCTTGTGTCATAGGAATATTTCTGGGAGTGGTTCTTGCCGGATTTTCTATAAATATGAAGAACGCCAAAAACGCTGACAACTATATCAAAGCCGTGCAGTTGGCGCAGTTAAAGTTTAATGGGCTGGCAACAATGAAATTGCTGAAGGAAAGCCGGCAAAAAGGTGATTTTGGAAATACGGCCGACCAGTTCAGGTGGCAGACCTCAGTAAAGAAGAAAGGCGACGGAAGAACATGGCTGATCCAAATAAAGATTTTTTGGGGGCGGGGAAGCGCTGAGAGATCTTTCTCTATGAATAGCATGATAATTTCTGAAGAAGGAAAATTAAAGGGAAAGGCTAAGAAAAAAAAGGTTCAAAAGCCAGAACTTGACATTGAATAAACTTCGGAATAATTTACTGTACAATAATGTAGACAGTCAACTAACTGGGGTTTTTTTATGCGGCATCGCGGATATTTTCTTTTAGCATCGATTTTTCTTTTTCAATTCGCGTTGCTGGCGGATTCTCCTGACGACAACTCCAATTCGAAAAATATCATTAAATACGACTTTACGAAACCTGTTAATTCTAACTTTCCTGTAAGCGGAGAATCTATAGTCTCACATGCCGGCAATAAATTTACCAGGGGAATAACCAATTTATTGACAGGAGTTGGTGAAATACCGCGTCAGATGATCATTTCTTACAGAAATGACGGCCCTGTTCTTTTTGTCCCTGTAGGATTATTTACAGGAATATTTATGACAGTAGTAAGAACGGGATACGGGGCAGTGGAGACTGTTACGTTCTTTGCCCCGCTGGAGGGCACCTACAACTCTTTGCTTGAGCCTGCTTATGTATGGGGCCCAATGGAATATAAAGTTGACATAGCTGTGAAAAACAATCAATAGGAGCAAACATGAGAATCCGGAAGAAAATTTTTACATTTATAGAAATAATGGTGGTTGTGATCATTATCGGCATTTTAGCCGCCATCATCATGCCCAAATTCTTTGGAAGAACGAAGGAGGCAAAAGTCAATGCAGCGGAAACCCAAATAAGCATTTTCTCCACCGCGTTGGATGCCTATCAGCTTGACAATGACAATTATCCAATCTCGGAACAAGGACTGAAGGCTTTGGTCAGCAAACCTGACACTCCTCCTGTGCCAAGCAGCTGGAAAGGCCCATACCTGGCGAACAAGATACCTCTTGATCCATGGGGCAACAAGTATTTCTACAAATGCCCTGGAGGGCATAATCAGAATTCATATGATATTTCCTCAAATGGTGTGAACGGAAAGCCTGGCGGCGGAGATGACATAACAAACTGGCAGGCCGCAGATTCAAAATAGGCTTTTAACATGAAAAAGCATAAAAGTTATTGTGCCTCTTTTACTCTTATTGAAGCGCTTATTACTATGATAATAATGACTCTTATTGCAGGGCTTTTGGTTGGCTCCTTTCACACGGGGCTTATGTGTTACAGGAAAACCAACGCATATGAAAAATCAGCGATGAAGCTTACGGGGGCTTTATCAATGTTAAAAGAGGATGCACGGCGCTTTGTGCCAATAGACAACAAAAATGTCTGCTTTAAAGAAGATGAGATAACATTTTACATTGTGTCGTCAACACCATCATCACATTTGGAGCAGGTGTCCTATTCGGTTAAGAACGGCCTTTTAAAGCGATCAATATTATCGAATGGGGAAAAAGATTTTACTGAACAGGCCGCGAAATCTAATTCAACAATTATTCTGCGAGGGATAAAAGACTGGGTATTCTCTTATACAATAGGAACTGTTCCCAGGGGATCTCAGGAAAAAAATAAATTGAAAATTAAAAAAAAATCTCCATCTCCTCACGAAAAACTTTACTGGCCTGCGGCGATTAAAATCGTTTCTCTCATAAAAGACAAAGAGAGAGATAAATTTATAGCAACTTCAATCCTGCTGCCAGAATTTGGAGTTGCTGATGCAGGCTCCGCAAAATCTGATAAAAAAGCTTCAAAACCTCAAAGTCCTAACAAGAAATCCCCATAGATGTTAATATATAAACAGCAACGCTGCAAAAAAAAGGCAATATCTGAAGCCCGATCCGGTTTTGGATTAAGAACACTTGCAGAGACTCTGCATGGGGATGAAGGAATGGTTCTTATTTTGACTTTGTGGATTCTGGCTATACTGTCATTGCTTCTTCTTACATTGTCTCTGGCGGTTAATATAAGCACCGATGAGGCGATAGCGCTAAAAGACGAAGCGACTGCCTCCGCCATCGCAAGAGGAGCCGTTTACGCCGTTGCGCAAAAGCTTATTAAGCTGCATCCTCATCTGGATAAAAAGAAACTGGACGTCAAGGGGAAAACAGGAGGCAAGCCTTTGGGAGATATGCTCATAAAGGGAGAAGAGCTTGGATTTTATCTGGTGGAGCCAAGCAAGTGGAAGGTTGAACAATATAGCGCAGCCAATAATTTTTCAGATTTGAACAACTGGCGTTATAAAAACTATGCAGTCTGCAGTGTTACGGCTGAAGACGCGAAAGCTCCCCTGAATAAATTTAAAAAGAAAAATTGGCTCAGAATACCCTCCGTAACTAAAGGCATTGCGGCGGCAATAATGAAGCTTGTGAAAACATCTGGCGGCAAACTCTCATGCCTGGAGCAGCTTCTCTTGATCAAAGAAACCCATGGAGACGTCTACGACGGCGATCCTTCAGATTCAGGTTCAGGGTTAAATAAATTTCTTACAGTTTTCTCAAGCGGAAAACTTTACATCAACCGGGCTTCAGCAGAGGCCATTGCGGCAACGTTGGACATAGATATAAAGAAAGCCGAAGGCATTGCTGATTCTGTGAAAAGCAAAAGATATTTTTTAAAAATGGCAGAACTTGAAAAAATATCAGGAATCAGCGCGGGAAATTTGAAAGAGATGGTGTCCCTGACCTGCCGAGCATACAGGATAAAAGTTTATGCAGTAATTCAAGGGCATATGCATAGGTTGGAAGCCGTAATTGTTTTAATGCCGCATCAATCATTTAAACTGAGCTACATGGGGAATGTCTAAATATATGCTCTCTGGAATCTACATCAACAAGAATTTTAAAATAGGCGGTGAATTTTCAACCGGCCCTAAGAATATTCCACTCCTGCATTCAGTGTGCCGGTCAATTGTGGAAAGCAAATCGGCAACGCCCGCAATCGGAATCGATTTGGACAGTATAAAGATGGAGCAACTTTTTATTGCCGAGACTCAAGAAAAGAAAATCCACGAAATTGGAGCGCTGCAGCTTGAATATCACAATGAAGGCTCAAAGCCGGATGCGAGCTGGTCTAACTTTATTTTTGAGAAAGGCGATAAAGGAACTGGCCTCCTGGTAATGATCACGCCGGCGTTTGATGTTCCTAAAAAAGCTTATGCTTATCCTGTTCAGGCAGCCCTTTACGCCTTGGCTTATAAACAAGGCTGCATTAAGACAGATATGAACAGCTTGATACTTTTTTTCTCCGGAGGGCTTATAATGAGTCTGAGTTGCATGGGGGAAACCATTGTCTTTGCGAGGCGTTTTTCTGATAATGTCAGACTTGCCATGAACTTGAAGCTGTCCTGCCAATCTGTTTTTTTTGCAAAAGAACGCCAGTTGATCAAACCAGAGAATGTCCTGGTGATCAGCGGCAATGCCGATGACTTCCATAAGGTCGAAAAAGTATACGGGAGTGAAGCCAGTGTAAAGCATCTTGATATATCCGGTTATTTTCCGGGGCACGATTTGAGCGACCTCGATCGAGGTCATCTGGCCTTGGCTTATGGAGTGGCCCTCGCTCCACAAATCCCTTCTCTCGCCCACTGGAATATACTGGGAGCTAGAAAAAGCCAATGGAAAAAAACAAGCCGATGTCTTTTGAGGTGTATTTTTTTGCTGTTGTTAGCCCTGCCTATAATTTTCTCAGCAGAAATCCTGACCAATGAAAGCCTTAGCAGAGAAGTTGACGCCAAATCTGAAGCAATTGAGCCACTTTTTAAACGAGTCTCCAAGACTATGTCCAATATCCAGCAAATGAAATCTTTCGCAAGTCATAGCGGCAGACATCTCATCGGCCCGGACGTGTGCTTCTCTTTGTTCTCTGAAATAGACAAGATGAGGCCAAATGATTTATGGCTGACTTCGATTGCCGGCAACCCATACGAGACTATTTCTATAAATGGATTTGTTGCCAATTATTCTATGCTGCTTAAATTTATCGAAAATTTGAGCAATTCAAAAAAGATTAAAAGTTCACAGTTGATCTTTGCCAACATGACAGAAGGCGGACGGGTTGAGTTTCAAATCATACTGAAATATAAATTCGCAAGGGAATTCCGCCAAAACAAAACAGATGCGGAGGGAGCTGAACAGTGAGGAGGATTGTCATTTCAAATAGAGACAAGCGAATGTTGCTGTTGCTGGCAATCTTTTTCGCAGCCTTGGGCTATTATTATTATATTTTCAGCCCCCTTCAGGAATTCAGCAGGAATACAAATAAAGAATTGAATTCAAAGAATCAGGAGCTGCGCATAAGGCAGGTTAAGATACGGCAATTCAAAACTTGGCGGGATTACCAGTCTCGGCTTGAAGCGCGGGTCGAAAGAATTCGTAAAATGATAAAAGCCCCTTTTGCAAATCATTCAGCATCAGAACGCATAGATGCCATAATGAATGCCGCCAGCAAATCGAGGATTAATGTCGAAAATCTTAAGCCCATACCCGAGACAGTGCAAACTGGCGACCAGAAAGGCAAAAAGGAAATTAATAGATTCATGGTTGACGGTCGCTGCTCTTTTGGCGCTTTTCTTAAATTTATGCAGGAGTTGTATGGCATGCAAATCGTTCAATTTACGCTTTCAGCGAGCAGCAGCAGTCAGCTGGAGCTGAGATTTTCTCTGATTCTGGAATCACTCCCCAAGGTGAAACTTCCCCTTCCTGAATTTGATCATCTGAAAATAAAACCCGGCGTCTATAAGATGAACCACAGCCTCTTTGTGATAAAAGCCGTTGCCGCAGCAAAAGAAGCGGACAGGAAACTGTCCCAGAAGCAGCTTATGGAAAAAAAAGAGGAACTGCTTGAGGGGGAGATCAGCAGCTTGAAGCTTGAAGGGACAGCGGAGGTTGACGGTGTAAGCATTGCCATTGTCTCTGATCCTTTGAATAAGAATCGCAACTTTAGCTGCTATTATGAAAATGACATAATCAGGGGCCTCAAGATAGTTTCGATCAAGGAAAACGAAGTAAAGCTCA
>CAZYVR010000101.1:0-16203 GCA_964651145.1 uncultured Victivallales bacterium
AGCCGACGACTATTTGTCCAAGCCATTTGACCGGGATGAGCTTCTCGCAAAGGTGCGCATATTTATCCGACTCAAATCTGTCGAGGAAATAGACAAGGTAAAAGACGATTTGATCAATATTTTTGCCCATGAAACAAGAACGCCTCTTAACGCTATAATCGGTTTTGCTCAACTGATGAAAGATAGCTCTTCAATCACTCAGGATGAGCAGGAATATATCGATCTGATCCTTGAAAGCGGCTTGAGCCTTCTCAGCCTCAGCAATAAGGCCATACTCCTTTCAAACCTTAAAAAAGACGCAATGGAGGTTTCTGAATCTTGCATGGAACTGGACCAGTTGGTTAAGTCTGCGCTTGAGAAAATCCCCAAATCGCTTTCTCATAAAAATATAACTGTAAACAACGAGACTCAAGGGGTCTTTTTGGTTGCAGACTATAAACTGGTTGAAACAGCAGTAACTTATTTGCTTGACAATGCGCATCGCTTTACTCCAAAGAATTCTGCTATTTCCGTGACTGCCGACTTTGACAAAGAGGCCGGTGAGCTTCATGTAAATGTGATTGACAGTGGCCCAGGCTTTCCTGAAAACCGTCTTGGCTCTCTTTTTGACGCATTTGGAATAGAAGACGTAGCGCATCATGGGCGTGGACACGGATTGAGCCTGGCAATTGTCAAGCACATAATGACTCTTCACGGCGGCTGGGTTGCCGCTAAAAACAGAACTGACGGCTTAGGCGGAATTATAACTCTTGCATTCCCCGTTAAAAATTCAGATTAGAATGTAGGCGGCATTACTCAAAAAGCGAACCTGTCTCAATTGCTCATATTGTCCTTAACTGTCTTGCAATAAAAAGCTTGGTTGAATTTATGCCGGTGAAAAACTGGGGAAATATTTTTTCCTCAAAATTCCATTTTTGTTTTTTATAAAAAACGAAAATAAATAGGGATGCCTTAGCCATTTAGTGCCTCCACTCCCATAAATATGAACACATTTCGATTAGATTCACTTTTTTGACGAATAATGAATTTATAGCATTGACTTTTATGCGTTTACAATTAATTGTATACAGTATGCCATTTGCGTTTCAGCGCGTTGGGCTGGTGCATTAAGCAATTTTTCATATCAAAGGCAGGAAGAAATGAAATTTAAAATTCACAGAAAATTGGAAGAGGGGCAGGCCGTAAGGGTTGTCGCTTTTGGTTCGTCAAACACGCAGCGTCGTCAAGCAGGCATGCATTGGTTCGATTATGTCGAGCTTGGATTTAAAAATATGTGCTGTTCCTGCGGACAGTTTATAAACTCCGGCATAGGAGGAAACACAACAATAGATCTGCTTGAGCGCTACGACAATGAGCTTGCCAGGTATGAGCCCGATCTCGTAATAATTACAATAGGCGGCAACGATTCAAACCCTGATGAAAATATTGATGACTGCGCTTTTCGAGACAAGCTGCGGCTTCTGCACAAAAAAATAACGGATTCAGGATCAGAAATAATTCTGCAAACCTACTATAGCTGCGACCTTGAACAAATGGATAGGCCTCATGCCGAAAACTTTCTGCGTTACATGCAAATCATACGGGACATAGGAAAAGAGTTCAACAGTCCGGTTGTGGATCATCTTTCACGATGGGAAAAATTGCGCTTGCATGATCTGGCGCTGTACCGCAGCCTGATGAACGATGCCATGCATGTAAATACTTTGGGAAACATGGTTTTAGGCTTGGATTTAATGGACTTTTTTGGACTGGAATTGAGCGAAGAGCTTCGCGGATATTGCCGCGAGGGCTTGATTGTAAAATCTTACTTGGATTCATTATGAGTTTTAAGCGTTTTTCTTTGGCTGAACAGGCATATCAGACGCTGTTGACGCAGATTATTTCCGGGAAGCGCCCTCGCGGGGAAAAGCTGACGGAAGATGGATTGTGTCAATTATTCAATATCAGTCGCACCCCCGCGCGTGAAGCCCTTGTCTGTCTGGAGCGCGACGGTTTGGTGGAACGCATTTTGCGTTGCGGCTGGCGCGTAAGCGCTCCTGACCGCGAAGAAGTATGGCAGTTGTTTGAATGCAGGCGCGAGGTGGAGAGCCTGGCATTGCGCAAGGCAATTGCAAACATTCCAGTGGCAAAGCTTGAAGAACTCAAAGCGCTTCTTGAGGATGAATCAAAAGACGCGCGCAAGCGCTCTTTGCGCGCCGATGAGGAATTGCACGCCCTTATAGCCCATTATTGCGGCAATAAATACTTGATGAATATTCTTGAGGGGCTTCGCAAACAGACTGCCCCTTACCGTTTTTACCGCACCGACAATTCCAGCCCGGAAGCCTTGTTGAGAGAACGTCTGGGGTTGGTTGAAAGTATTCTCGCAAGAAACATAGAGGACGCCAGCATGAAATTGTCTGAGCATATTGCGCAAGGCAGCAGATTGTTTAAGAAGGAGGAGGCAGGCAATGATTAAAGACCGCAAAAAAAGCAAGGAAAGAAAGCTTGCAGCCGCTTTGGAGTTGACAGACGGCAAAAAAATTGTAAAAACCGATTCAATAACCGGGTTGCTTGAAGCTGTTCTTCATAGTGGCGACAAGCTGTGTCTTGAAGGAGACAATCAGAAACAGGCAGATTTTCTTTCCAGGTCGCTTTTGACCCTCGACCCCGAAAAAGTCAACGGCTTGCATCTCTTGATTTCGACAATCGGACTTCCGGAGCAACTGGATTTGTTCGACATGGGCCTTGCCCAAAAAATAGACCTCGCCTATGCAGGGCCTCAGGGGCATCGCCTGGCGCAAATGCTACACGATAACCGCATCCAGGTGGGCAATATTCACACATACAATGAACTCTACAGCCGCTATTTTATGGATTTGCGCCCGGACGTGTGCCTGCTTTGCGGGGTTGAAGCTGACAGGGAAGGCAACCTTTACATGAACGGCAGTGTGGAGGACTCCCCGGCAATAGCGGAAGCCACTGCCTTCGGGCAGGGGATTGTCATAGCTCAGGTCAATAAAATAGTAGACAAGGCAAGACGCGTGGACATACCCGGGGACTGGGTCGATTTTGTAGTCGAGGCTCCGTCTGAATTCCGCATGGAGCCATTGTTTACTCGAGATCCAGCCCAGATAACTGAAACCATGATTCTAATGGGTATGATGACAATGAAGGGCATTTACGCAAAATACCTGCCGCGCACGCTGAATCATGGAGTGGGCTTCAACACTGCGGCTATCGAACTGATGCTTCCCACATACGGAGAAGAGCTTGGCTTGAGAGGAAAAGCCCTGACCAATTGGGTGCTCAATCCTCATCCGACCATGATCCCGGCAATAGAAGAAGGCTGGGTGGAAAGCATAATCCCCCCCGGCAGCGAACTCGGAATGGAAAAATACGTGGAGGCTAATCCGAATATTTTTCCTGTCGGAGCCGATGGCTCCTTGCGCTCAAACCGCGCTTTCGCGCAATTGGGCGGACATTACGGGTGCGATCTTTTTATTGGAGCCAGCTTGCAGATCGATGTTTTGGGCAACAGTTCAACTGTGACCGCCGAACGCATAACCGGGTTCGGAGGAGCTCCAAACTTCGGGTGCGACGCGGGAGGCCGACGTCACATTTCCGACGCATGGCTCAAGGCCGGAGAGGAATATTCAAGAGGCGGCCTGCCGCGAGGCAGAAAACTTGTGGTGCAAATTGTGGAGAGTTTCCAACAGGGAATGCAGGAGACTTTTGTGGAGAAGCTTGACGCTGTGACTCTTGCGGAAAAAGGCCTTTTTAAGTTGGCTCCAATAATGATCTACGGCGAAGATGTCTCGCACATTGTAACCGAAGAGGGCATCGCGAACCTTCTGCTCTGCCGGACTATGGAAGAGCGCGAACAGGCCGTAAGGGGAGTGGCGGGCTACACTCAGGCGGGCTTGAAGCGCGACAGGGAAAAAGTGGAGGAATTGCGTCAACGCGGAATAATTCAGCGTCCAGAAGACCTCGGCATCAAAAAACTTCACGCTACCCGCGACCTGCTTTCGGCGCGCAGCATCAAAGACCTCGTCAAATGGTCAGGCGGGCTTTACAATCCGCCTTCCCGTTTTCGCAACTGGTAAAGACTCAGGAGATCAATAATGGAACATATTAGTTTGGAAAAAGAGACAAAGTCGCCGGACATCGCATTTAGCAAAGCTTCGTCGCTCAGAGGCGTCGTTTCGTCCGGCAATCTGGAAGTTCTCATCGAAATAAAAGAGCTTGGCGGCAAATGCCGTTTTGAAATAGACACAGCCGCGGATGGCTTTGGCAAAACATGGAAAGCGGTTATTGACGACTTTATGGAAAGACGCAAGCCCGGCAATCTGCTGGTGTCAATTAACGACTATGCGGCAAGCCCCGATGTTGTGGGATTGCGTCTCGATCAGGCTTATGAAGACTTGAAGGGAGGCGAATGATGAAACTAAAAATCGGCAAAAGTTATTATGAAGCCACTGCGCGACAGCGCATAGCCTGCATATTGGACAACGGAACTTTTAAAGAAATCCTTCCGCCTCAGGAAAAGAAAATCAGCCCGCATCTGGAAATGTTCAACATCCCGGTCGCGTTCGATGACGGCGTGGTTGTCGGCGAAGGACAAATAGACGGCAAACCTGTGAGCATTCTGGCGCAGGAAGGCAAATTCATGGGAGGCGCTTTCGGGGAAGTCCACAGCGCAAAAATAACCGGACTGCTCAAGCGCAGTCTAAGGACAAAACCCGCCGCCGTAGTTTGCCTCTGGGATTCGGGCGGCGTGCGCCTCCAGGAAGCCAACGCTGGAGAAATAGGAGTGACAGAAATTATCCGTTCGATTTTCGATCTGCGCGCGGTCAATATCCCTGTTATAGGGGTTGTTGGCGGCTCTTGCGGATGCTTTGGGGGCGCGGGAATAATCTCGGCATGTTGCGACGTGCTGCTTTGCTCGGAAGAGGCTCGCATAGGGGTTTCGGGCCCGGAAGTGATAGAAACAACAATGGGCGTCGATGCGTTTGACTCGCGCGACAAAGCTCTTGTATGGCGCACCACTGGCGGGAAAAATCGCTATTTGTTTGGCTTTGTCAAAACACTGGTCGAGAATACGCCGGACGCTTTCCGCGCTGAGATCATCAAAGAAATGAAAGAGCCTTGCGGGCTTGCGCTGGAGCAGATCGAACAAAAGCACGCTGCCCTGAAAAAACGCCTTGAGGATTTTTCGGGATTAGGAGACGCTTTAGAAATATGGGCAAAGATGGGATTTGAAAAACCGGAGGAAATACCGGGCATGTCCGAAAAAGAACTCGCTGAAGAATTCAAGCGCGTTTCAGGAGGCATAATATGTTAGCCAACGACCTTTTAAAGCAATTTTTTCCAGATGGATTTGATGTCAAAACAACTGACTCCATTGTCTTTGGGGCAGGGCAGATCAACAGCCAGGAAATCGCGATTATCGGAACCTGTGGACATGCCCTTATAGGCGCAAAAGAAATACTGGCATTGGGCGATAAATTTTTAGAGATAATCAAGAGCAAGCCGGGTTGCCCCATCCTGATGCTGGTGGATAACAACGGTCAGCGCATGGCGCTCGAAGAAGAGCTTTTGGGTCTTCCTCAATATATCGGGCACTTAATAAGCATTCAGGATTTCGCGCGCAGGAATGGGCACAAAGTCATTTCAGTTGTTTACGGCAATGCGGTCGCGGGCGGCTTTATCGCTTTCGGCATGGGGGCTCAGAGCAGGATTTACGCAACCGACGGAGCAAGCCCTTCGGTTATGAATTTGCCAGCTATTTCGCGCGTTACAAAACTTCCCCTTGAAAAACTTGAAGAGCTTGGCAAAACTGTGCCGGTGTTTGCGCCGGGATGCGAAAACTTTTACAAGATGGGCGGCCTGCTCGGAATATGGAAAGACAAATTGCATGAACGTCTGCAAGAAGCTTTGGACAAATATGGCGAAGATGACAATCGCGCTGAGATTGCGCTTGAGCGCGGCGGGCGGACTGAAGCTTTTAACATAATAAATGAAGTGATAAATGCCTGAGCCTCTGAGACGCCATCAACTGGTTTTTGTGGACGCTGACAAATGCGGCGGCATGAACTGGGATAAAAAAATCGGCGAATGGTTTGCCGCCGGGCTTCCCGGAATTGCAAGACGGCCCTGCATTTCAAAGGAAAACAATATTTGCCTCGGAATTCCATTCCCGCCATCGCAGGGAAAGCTTAGGCTAAGTTGTGAAGTCCCGGAAGACGCAATTCTGAAAATAAAGAAGCCGCCTACTCTGAAAGAGTGCGCTGCATCAATTCCGGTTGGACAAGCCGAAGCGCTGAAAGAACTTCAAGGCGAACTTGAAAAAGAGAATGCATCAGTCTATGCCGTCGGCAGTCTCGCATGGGAAACGATAACAGGTTTTGAATATCTGACAAAAGAATCAGACATAGACCTTTTATTTATTGTTAAAGACAGAAATGAATTTGAAAAGGTCAACAGGATTCTGGAACGTTGGCATCCAGAAGCCAATGGCAAATACGATATTGAAATAATGCTCCCCGATGGACAAGGTTTTTTATGGAAAGAATACAAACAATTACGCGGCAAAATGCTGATAAAGGGCAACTCCAAGCTGTTTGCGGCTTCGCTGGAACAGCTTCTGCCATAGGCGAACTAGCGGAACATGCCCTGCTTCAGGAGCTTTCCGCATACCCCAAGCCTGGCATGGTAAGCTATGTCGACAGTGGAAGCCACAGCGATATGAATGCCTCCACTTTTGAAAAAAGTGCCAAAGCGATAAAGCCTTTTTTTGTCAGGCTTGCAATGGCTGGCTTTGGAAATGAAAAGCTTGACGAGCTTCGCAAAATAGGCCTGGAAGCCGAACGCGCCATGCATGAAGCAACCAACGGGATCAATACCCATAAAGGGGCAATTTTTATTCTGGGCCTTCTTGCCGCCGCCGCTGGGAAAGCGAAAAAAAAAGGGTTGAATCTGAGCGATACAGGACAAGTTGCCGCCGAAGAATGGGGCAGTTTGCTGCTTTTGCCAGAAGAGTTTGAAGCATCAACAAATGGCGCAGCCGCTTATAAGAGACATGGAATAAAAGGGGCAAGAGGAGAAGCCGCGTCCGGTTTCTTTAACGTATATAAAACAGGATTGCCAAGCCTGCGCGGGGCGCTGAGCGCAACATCGCCGGAGGACGCGGCTGTCCACTGTTTTTTTGCGCTTCTTGAAAAGGTGGCTGACACCACATTGGTTCATAGAGGAGGGCTTGAGGGCATGAAGTTTGCCCAGAAAAGAGCGAATGAGTTTAACCGCAAAGGCGGAGTGTTCAACACTGACTGGAAAAGATTAGCTCAAGCAATCCATAATGAATTTATAGCTCGCAATTTAAGCGCGGGAGGAATAGCCGACCTGTTGGCGGCTACAATTTTTGTCAATAATCTGGAATGCATGAGAAAGGATAAAAGATGGCGCGAATAGCAATGCTTTGTTCGGGACAAGGCATGCAGCATGCCGACATGTTTGAACATCTTCGCAAGTATCCTGAATGCGAAGGCTTTCTTCAAAACGCTTTTGACAATGGCTTTCTATCGCCCGTTCTTAAAGATTTTTTCGCGCAATCCAAGCCGCTCGCGGAAGACATCCTGTTTGACAATATATACGCTCAGGAATTGATTTGCCTTTATCAGTTGATGCTATGGGAAAAGCTGAAATCAATAATGCCAGAAGAGCGCCTGTTTGCCGGCTACAGCCTTGGGGAGCCCATCGCTTACGGCTGCGCGGGTTTATTCACGACAGAAGAAACTTTCAAGCTAATCCGTGAACGCGGCAGAATTATGAGTTCATGCGCAGATAAGCCATGCGGAATGCTTGCGGTAAAAGGGCTCTCTGAAGAAGTTGTAAAGGAGCTTTGCGCACAATGTCAATGCTATATTGCCATTTACAATCCCGGCAATCATTTTATAGTCGGCGGACTGCTGGACAACATTTGCAATCTCGAAAGCGCTTGTGTGAGCGCTGGGGCTGAAAAGGTTGTTTTGCTGAAAATAAATATCCCATCCCATACGCCTCTTATGCAGAGCGCATCGAACGAATTCAGACTTCTTCTGGATAACATGGAGTATAGGCCTGATTCAGGAATAATCATGCTTGAAGGAGTCAGCGGCCGCCGCGTTTTTAATCGCAAACAGGCTGTTGACGCGCTTGCCCGCCAGATATCGCATCCGGTAATGTGGGCGCGCAATATATCTGCAATGATAGAATACGGCTGTGATGTATTTCTGGAGCTGGGGCCCGGACGCGCGCTGTCCAGAATGGTCAATGAAAAAATACATCACGGCGAAGCCCGTTCGATCGAAGAATTTAACGACCTTAACGAATTATCGTCATGGCTGCAAAAATCAATAGCGCGCAACACATAGAAAAGTGAGCTTTTTTAGTGTATATTCCAGCTTTTGGATTTATAAACATTTTTAAAGTTGGATATCATGGAACTTTTTGACACGCATTTTCATTATTATAGAGAAGTGGCGCCTGCTGAATATTATAGCAAGGCGGCGGAACGCGGAGTCAAGCATATGCTTGCCACTGGCGGAAATTATGACGAGAGCCTTGCATGCCGCGATTTTGCGGCAGACATTGACGCTGCCTGGTTTACAGCAGGAGTGCATCCGCATCAGGCTTCGGAATATATTGGCGACATATCAATGTTTGATGAGTTTCGCGGCGAGCAAAAGTTTGTGGCAGTCGGAGAGATCGGACTGGATTATTTTTATGAAAACTCAGAAAAGAAGCATCAGCGCGATGTTTTTGAAAAGTTCCTCAAATTAGCGTTGGAATGGAAATTGCCCGCGGTCATTCATTGCCGCGACAAAGAAGGCTCGGAAGAAGCGTACGATGACACAGGAGCCCTTCTTAAAGATTTTTCCGCCGATGGCGGACGCTTTGTTGTTCATTGCTACACCGGCACAATAGAACGTGCTGAAGAATTTCTTGAAATGGGCGCATATATCGGCTTTACCGGGATAGTCACTTTTCCCCGAGCGCAGAATGTCAGGGATGTTTTGAAAGTCGTTCCCGATGACAAACTGCTTCTGGAGACAGACACTCCATATCTTGCCCCGGTCCCGTATCGCGGCAAGACTAATCATTCCTGTTATCTTCCAGAGATAGCCGAACGAGTTGCTTCGGAGAAAGGCATGACCACCGAAGCCCTCGCTAAAATGACGACCGCCAATGCTTTCAAGATTTTTAACTTATAAATAGTTAAAGGGATTGACAAAATTCCTGCCTTGGGTTATAATTGTTATGTATTCTATTTTTAATAACGATTAATATAACAATTTATAAAATTGTGTTTTAGGAGCAGGTAATGAAAGAGCAATGCTTGAATGGCAAATGGGATTTTCGCCCGGATGGCGAGGAATGTTTCAGCGAGATATATGTTCCTTCTCAATGGACGCATGGGGATTGTTTTGGCTATCCAAAATCTTGGGAAAGCGTAAAAAAAGCTGATTATTCACGGGAAGTTCTTTTGCCTGAATTTAACAGCGAAGAGTTTTTGTCATTTCGCTTTGATTCAGTTATGATCAAGTGTCTGGTGTTTTTTGACGGAGTCAAGCTTGGCGGCCATGCCGGAGGATTTACTCCTTTTGAGCTTAGGGTTCCAGAGCTCCTGTGGAAGAGCAACTCCGGACAAAAAGTTGTCTTGACAGTTGAGGTTGAGTCGGCTGTGGCCGCTTTCACCGATGAGGGCGTGATGCATCAGGTGGGGTATCCTGACGCAGGCGAAGAGGGGGCTTTGCCGGGTGGCATATGGCAAAGCGTCTTTCTGCGGCAAAAGCCTAAATTGCATGTGGCTTCCTGGAATAGCAAATTTTCGTTTAGCGGCAGAAAAAGCGTATTGGAATGTGTCATTGAAAATTCGGGAAATGCTGATTTTAGCGGACGCGTTGAATTTGCGGTTTGTGATTTGAAATCGGGAAAAGCATCGCAAAAATATGAGACTTGTTTAAGTGTTCAAAAGCGCAAAGAAGAGCGCGCGCTCTGGAAGTTTGTTTTGCCTGGAAAGTTTAAGCTGTGGTCTGCTTTTGAGCCGAATTTATATGCCTTGCGCATAACAATTTATGATTCAAATGGATGCGCGCTTGAGTCTTTGTCTGATCGAATTGGCTTCAGGGAGTCTGTGGTCAAGGGGCGGAATATTATTTTGAACGGCGATGTCGTTCACATGTTTGGCTTGAGTCTTATCAGGCAGAGGGTTTCTCCGTATTTGTGGCGTGAGGATTATTTGCGGCTTTATTTTTCGGAGCTTAAAAAAATGGGCTTTAACGCATTGCGTTTGCATGGCGCCATTGCTCCTCCAATAGTTCTCAAGCTTGCCGATGAACTGGGGATAATGCTGATTAATCAATCTTCAATTTGGACGGGCGTTCATGCAGGCTACAGGAAAGGCGGGAGGAAGTTTTTAAATAACACAAAGCGGGAGTTTGCCGAATGGCACACGCGCGACCGGAATCATCCTTCGGTCTTGATATGGGATGTTGAGAACGAGCAGATAAGCGTTGACGTCAAAAATGTTCCATGGGTAAATGAGCTTATCCGTTATATGCGTGATCTGACGGGACAGCCGATTTCGGCGAGCGCTTCAGGCTCTGCAAGCGAGAGCGATATTGCTCATATCCATTGCGCTATCAACTTGAACAGATTGTTGAAACACGCGCCCAATAAGCCGTTTTTTGCAGGCGAATGGTGGGGGCCTGAAAAAGAATACAGGCAGAAAATGCACACTCCCACCAGGAAACTGAACGATCTGAAATCCATGGAGGATATCGAAGAATGCATGGGGCTTTTTCACGAAAAAGAAATATTGCTTGAGCGTTCCATGGGAGTTGCCGGAACATTTCCATTTGGAACAGAGCTATTTTTCTTTAGGCAACTTTTTAAAAAGGGAGAAAAGTTGAATGCGTCATCTGATGATTCAGGCAATAATCCCCTTGTGAAGTTTGCGGACGATTATCACGGATACAGTTATCACACGCCGCGCCGTCCGCTTGTCAACCCCGGTTGGGACAAGAGCAAACCCGAATTTATTCCTGCCCGGAAAATGATAAATTGCTTCAAGCGCGCCTTGGCTCCGGTTGTTATTGTGGAATGCGAGGAGAACCGCGATTTCTATGGAGGTTCCGCTTTGCGGCGTTCATTTAAATTGTTGAACGATTCCGGCAAGGCTCTTTCCGGCGCTTTGACGGCAGAGTTTTTTCTTGGGAAGCAAAAACAAAAGCTTGTTTTGAGCGAGCGCTCCGTCAAGAATTTGAAAATAGGCTCTGAATTGAAATTTGCAGTTGAAATCGATTTGCCGGAGGTTGCCAAGACTGGTAAAGGCAAATTGACGCTGAGCTTTGCGCAAAGGGGAGGAGATAAAGTTTTCCATTGCATGGACTGTTGCATTTGGCCGGGTTTGCCTGAATTAAAATCGGGCCTTCCTGTTTATGTCGTGGGCGTTGACAAAAGCGTTGAGCGTTTTTTGAAAGAGCGCGGCATTGCATTCAGCAAAGCGTCAAATGCTCCCGACCACGAAGCCGTGTTGGTTGTTGGCGCTAAGGTTTCCGGCTTAAAGCCTGATGATTGTTCTGATTTTATAGCCAAAGGCGGCAGAATCGTTGTGCTTCGACAGAACAGCCGTCCTGATTTCATAGCTCAGCCATTCAGATTTAAATCTGCGTCCGAGCCTGCCAGGCCTGTTCTCGAAGGTATTCAGCGCGAACTTAAGCAGCTTAATTTTTCAACGACATCAAGGATTTTTGAGAAAAAACACAAGGTATTCAGCGGCATGCCATGCAAAGAAATTCGCCCATTCGCAAAGTCGGACTTCAGAGTTATTGACGACGCATACAGCAGGCCGTGCATTTCAAATGCCGTCTCCTCCGGCCCTTATAAAATCCTGGCGGAGGGCGCGGACCGTTCGCAGGTTGCGCTGGCGGAGCTTGATTACAGCGAAGGACTTGTCTTTATGTGTCAGTTTCTTTTGGAGGAAAATCTTTCGCGCGATCCTCAGGCTGATCGCTTGCTTTTTAATATTTTGGACTATGCCTTTGAATTCAAGCGCGCGAGCGGCAAGCGCATTGTCTGCCCGGAGCGCAAGCTGGCAAAAGAGCTTGCCTGCATTGCCGGACAGGATGCCGCCGCTTTGTCGGGTTCTTTAGACGAGGATTTTGACGTGGCTTTTCTTGCGCAAAAAGAGGATATTTTGAAGGCTCTGTCAGAGTCTGAGAAAGAAAATTCAAAAATCCATAAACGGATAGCCGCCGGGGGTGTCATCTTTGCGCTTGTCGACAAGTTTAACGCAAAAGATTTTTCGTCCTATTTTGATATTGTTGACGTTGAAGAGGACGCGCCTCTTATGAGTCTGAACAGTGTTGAGCATTCGCCTTTTGGATGGAATTCTCTTGATATAGAAAAAGCATTGCCAGAGGCTCCGTTGCGCAAGGTTTTGACTGCGGCGGCGATGAACTCGGATGTGGACGCTTATTCGCACAGCTATGACGATCCTTATGGCGGCGCATCTATTGGCGGCAAGCTTGGCTCTGTCCTGTTGAGCCGCAAAATAGGGAAGGGCGCTGTTTACGTCACCTCTTTGTCTATGGGCGATTGTGATAATTCCTTGACCGCATGTCTTTGGCATTCGCTTTTGGCCAGTCTTGACGCAGACGGCGGCCAGTTGCCGGAGCTGGAAGGCAATGCAGTTGTTTCTGTTCCGACGCCCCCGCTTCCGCTTGACGGGGATCTGCTTAAATGGTTCAACGAAGAAGAGGACAAGCATATTGCGCCATGGTCGCGCGCGGAGTCTGTTTTGCTGGACGCCAATGGCATGGTTAAAGATTCCGGGACTTCATTGGAAGGAGATTCGTCAGGAGCCGTGTGCAGTCTGATGCATGACAAAGAGAATTTATATTTTTCAGCATATGTCATTTCTGATGGTTTTGATTTCAAGGACGTAGAGGTGTTTACTTACAACAAGGACAGCGTTCAAGTGTTTTTAAACAATGTTCAATTTACATTTTCCGCGCGTGAAGATGGCAGCTTTTTTGTTGATACGAGAGGCTTGGCTAAGGGAGCGCAAAAACATATAAAGGGGCACGTCAGTTTTTTTGACGACATTTCGGCTTGTCCGGATGTAGTTAATTTGCGGCTCGAGCGCGATATGGGATTGAAGGCGTTTTTTGTGGAAGCCAGGATTCCGTTGAATATTTTGCCATTTGAATTGTCGGATGCGGGCAGCCATGAATTGGCGATAGCTTTAAATATAGCCAAAGAACATAGCGGCGCAAGACTCGTCCAGTACAGTTTTCCGCGAAACTTTATATGGGATGATCGTTCCACCTTCGGGCAACTTTCTTTTAGGCAGAAAATTTAGCAGATTGCCGCTTTTATCTGTTGACAAAATGCAGTAAAAGAGTTATATATATAGTATACATAACAATTTGCATAACAATTTATCGAATGGGCTGATATTTGCATGAATAAAACACAACACGTTATGCTTTGGATCTTTCGGCATATATTGAACAAGCAGCTTAAGCGTGGCGAGCGGCTTCCTTCGTTTCGCGAAATAGCTCAGGAAAACAATGTTTCTATCTTTTCAGTAAAAGCTGCTCTTGATTTTTTTATTGAAAAAGGCATGCTTGAATCCCGCCCCGGAGCCGGATGTTACATCAAAGACATTTCCGAAAAGAAGCTTGAGGAGGTCGAGGCGCATATTGAAGAGGCAAAGTCCATTGCGGAATCGCGCAAGCAGGCAGTTATTGCCAAAAATGGAAATATGGACATTGTTGCCCTTATGATCAGCGAAAGGAGCCCTGCCTTTTACGGCGATTTTCTAGGGGGGATAACCTCGTGCCTGCACAGGGAAATGTATCATTACCTTCTGAGCTTGAGCGGGGCTTCTGTTGCCTTCGAGCTGGATGAGGTTCAGCTTTTCCTTTCCAGCAATCTTGTTAAGGGCTTTATTCTGGAGCCGGTCATAAAAATAAAGAGCCCGCCTTATCTTAAGGATATGAAACGCATGGGCATTCCTGCTGTTTTCATTGGCGATGTCAACTTTGAGCGGGGCGTGGAATACGACAGCGTGGGCAGCGACAACTATTCCGGCATTGCCGATCTCATGGAATATCTCGTTGCCTTGGGGCATTCCGACATTGCTTATGTCGAGCAGCCAACTCCAACTAATTACGCGAACAAAGTCCGCTTTAAAGCATATTGCGACGTTCTAGAAAGACACAGCCTTTGTCATCAGGAACCTATTCGCATTGTCGGGCTTAGTGATGAAGAAATGACTTTTTGCATGAAAGAGTCGCTCGGGCGATGCTCGCGCCGTCCAACTGCCTTGGTTTGCTTCAATGATCTTATTGCTCTTGACTCTATTAAGGCGCTTTCAAGTTTAGGGATTAACGTTCCGAACGATATTTCTGTATGCGGATTCGATGACCGGGAAATGATGGAGCACACGCATCCATCTCTGACAACAGTGAGATATCCCCGCAGGGAAATAGGGCAAAAGGCCGCAAGGATTTTGATCGACAAGATTTCGGGAAAGATTCCTTTTGAGGAGCGTCAGAATATTTTGATAAAGCCTGAGCTCATAATCAGGAACAGTTCTGTAAAAGTGAATTAATTTAATAGGAGGCGCCGCCATGAATAGAAGCGCGAAACATAAAGAGAAAAGAGCGAATGCCTTACCTGGGCTCCGCTTGCTTTTTACACTCATCGAATTGCTCGTAGTGATTGCCATCATCGCAATTCTGGCCAGCATGTTGTTGCCAGCGTTGAAGAATGCCCGCGAAGCGGCCAAATCCGTTGAGTGCAAAAGCAACTTTAAAAATATTGGATTGTGTTACAGCATGTATGCGGACAGTTATAACGGCTATTACCCCGCCAGGAGCTCAAATCCTGACAGCTTGAAGAACAGGTTTTACAATCAATTATTGCTTGCCGCAGATATAATAAAAGAGGACAGCAATGATGCCATCATCAAATACTTGGAAAGCGACAGAAGCATTTTTAAATGTCCATCCGATTCTCAAGCAGTGGATGTTTACAATATTCATTATGGCTTGAATATGAGAGTGCGATATATAGTTATATTTAAGTCCTGGGACAACTGGGTTTTGCGTGCTCCAGTAAAAGATTCAGCCGTAAAAAATCCTTCAGTTCTTCCAGCCAATCTTTGCGCCAATTATTGGGGTATTCTTGGAGATGAAGATTATTCCAGGTGGAGTTTTAATTTAAAAGGGCTTAACCATGGAGCAACGACCAACGCGCTTTATTTTGACGGGCATGCTTCTGGTCAAAGGGTAATTCCTGGGAGTCCTCAAACTACTAACTGGCTTATTGGGCAATAATTGCAAGCATAAAATTTCCAGGAGGACAAATGAAGTTAAAGAATGAGATAAAAGTTGCCGGAATGGCTGGCTGGCCTCTTGGGAGGTTTGCGCCTTTCACTCTTATCGAATTGCTCGTTGTGATTGCCATAATAGCAATTCTGGCCAGCATGCTGTTGCCTGCTTTGAGGAACGCCAGGATGTCCGCCAAGAAGATTCAGTGCGTCAGTAATTTAAAGCAATTATCCGTTGGCATGGTCATGTATTCTCAGGACTGGAGCGGATATTACCCGGCTCCGTATTATGGAGCGGGTCCGGACGTTGATGGGGTCTATAAGTATGACGACTGGCAGTATGCCATTAGTGATTCCCTGTATCCTGGGAAAGACCTGAGAAACGCCAGATTTCAAAGGCCTGGAACCGTGTTTTGGTGTCCAGAAAAAGTGACTCCCGCTTTATTGGCCAGTCGCGATCCAAGCAGGGAGGATAATAATTCTTATAGATACGCCATGAATTCTTTATTGCCGGAAGTTGGGGATGGAAATCCTAAAAAAATTTCAAAGATAAAAGGAGCGTCCACAACTTGTCTTGTTACTGAATTTTATTACTCCGCCCCAAGCGCCACTGGCTGGGGCTTTGTTAATTGGTCAGGGAATGTCCCGCATAAGCGCCGGGCTAATGTTTTATATGCAGATCTTCATGTGGATGATTTGCCCGAGAAAGACTTTCCAGAAAGCCACAGCAATCCATTTTGGGTTGGCAAATAAATTTATACAAAATAATCAAATATAAAAGAAAGAAAAAGGAGAAGTTGTTTATGAGGAAAAAAATCGTGGCAATTGTAATGTCGTTCGCG
>CAZYVR010000102.1:0-16190 GCA_964651145.1 uncultured Victivallales bacterium
CGCGGCAACGCCTCGCGCATTGATTCAATTCTAACAGCCGCATACATTGACAGAAATGCATCCATACCATCAATGGAGCAGGGGCGCCCTTTCAGCGGCGCCCTCACAAAGGCTTTTCTTAGCGGAGTGTTTGAAGACGTATGGCATTGCGATATCCGCTCGCTTTACCCGTCAATCATTCTGGCTGAAAAATGGACGCCCGCCCGCGACTCTATCAGAATATTCCCGGAATTTCTGGACAAACTTAGGACTTTCAGGCTTGAGGCTAAAGACGCGGAGCGAAATGCGCAGGATAAAAAGGGACAAGATTATTTCAACGCCCTGCAAACCACCTTTAAAGTCCTTATAAATTCCTTTTATGGCTATCTCGGATTTTCGCAAGGAACATTTAACGACTTTGAAATGGCCGAGAAAGTCACCGCGCGCGGACGCGAAATACTTACGTCTATGTTGGATTTTTTGAATTCAAGCGGGGCAAATGTGATAGAAATGGACACGGACGGGATTTACTTTCAACCGCCATCCGCCATCCGGAGCACAGAGGAGATGGAAAAGAAGATCCAGAAAATTCTGCCGCCTGGAATCGAAGTTGAGCTTGACTCAACATATCCGTCAATGTTCTGTTACAAAAGCAAAAATTATGCGCTGATGAACAAGAATAACGAAATATCAGTGACCGGAGCCGCTCTGAAATCACGCGGACTTGAGCCATTCCAGAGAGATTTTATCAAAAAAACTATATTTCTGCTGTTGAACAAAAAAGCTTCCGAAATAAATGAGCTGGCCAATGACTATAATAAAAAAATAGAAAATCGCGAACTGCCGCTGACCAAGCTTGCAAAGACAGAAATCCTTAATGATTCAGTTGACTCATACAAAAAGAAACTTGCGGAAAAAAAAGGAAGACGCAGCGCTTCTTACGAGCTTGCGGCTCTGTCAAGCCGCGACTACCGCCGCGGAGACCAGATTTCATTTTACGTTGTTGGAGAAAAGAAAAATGTGTCAGTCGTGGACAACTCCAGCCTTCTGGCAGACGCGCCTGACGCAAGAAATGAAAACATAAAATATTATCAGTCAAAAATAGATGAGCTTTTCAAGAAATTTTCAGAGTTTATTCCAGGCAGGAATGATGAAAATGAAAATCCATTGGGTCTTGAGTTTTAGCTTGAACATGCAGTTTGATTTTTGCGGCTATTGCAACTAGATTAGTTTTAAGAAGACAAAAAGGGCGCTATGAAAAATAAATCGCAAAGCGAACACTTCTATAAAGTTCTTCTCGACACTGCGCGAGCGGGGGTCATTATAAGCGATGTTCTTTGTGACGAAAAAGGGCAGCCTTTTGATTATCGCTGCCTGGAAATAAACTCCACATTTGAAGAATTCACCAAGTTGTCAGCCGAAGAAATAATCGGGCGAACCATGAAAGAAATTCTGCCTGAAGAAATCGCGGAATACTGGCTTGAGAGATTCCAGGAAGCAGTGACAAAAGATAAACCCGTCAAGTTTGAAAAACACTCTGAGTTTCTTAATAAATGGATAGAGGTCACGGTTTGCGTTCCTGAAAAGGGCAAATTGGCTTGCCTCTTTTACGACGTGACTGATCGCAAACAGTCGGAGCAGGAGCTTGTCCGCGTCACCACCGTGGTGGAGCAAATGTATGAGGTCGTGATAATAACAGACATCGAGGGAAAAATTGAATACGTAAATCCGGCTTTTGAAAAAATAACCGGTTACAGCAGAAGTGAAGCAAAAGGCCGGCATATCACAATGCTGGAAAGCAAACGCCATGAACATGAATACTTGGAAGATCTCTGGAAGTGCATACAAAGCGGCAATATCTGGAAAGGCCGCCTGATAGACAGAAGAAAAGACGGAATCCCATGTGAAATGGAAGTGGTCATTTCCCCAATATGGGATAAAGATGCTAATATAACCGGCTATGTTTCGGTTCAAAAAGACATTACGCACGAAATCGAACTGGAAAGAAAATTAAGCCAAATTCAAAAGATGCAGGCATTGGGCACACTTGTGGGAGGCATTGCGCATGACTTCAACAATATCCTAATGGGAATAAGTGGCTACACAAGCATGGGCATTTCGGAAAGCCAAAAGGACTCACCCGCTCGCCTGTATTTCGAACAGGTTCACAAAGCAGGCCAACGCGCCAGCGAACTTGTGAAGCAGATCCTTACTTTCAGCAGAAGAACAAAGAAAAAACAGGAGCCGCTCCAAATAGCTTTGATAATCAAGGAGGCAATGAAGCTTCTTGAGGCCACCTTGCCGTCCAGCATCGAAATAAGGCAAAATATAAAAAGCAAAAGATATGTAAACTCGGATCCAACTGAAATACATCAGATTATTATGAATCTTTGCGTCAACGCATCCAATTCAATGCGTGAAAATGGCGGAGAAATGATAATTGACATTCTCGACTTTGAATTGGAAGAGGAAAATGCCGGAAATTTTACTAGCATCAAGCCAGGCAAATACATAAAGCTGTCTGTGAGCGACACCGGCTGTGGAATTGACAGCTCAATTATGGGCAAGATTTTTGAGCCTTTTTTCACCACAAAGGTAACAGGCGAAGCCACTGGCATGGGGCTTTCTGTTGTATACGGAATAGTGAAGGACCTCAAGGGAGAAATCACAGTGGAAAGCGCCCCGGGCAAAGGCTCTGTATTTTCTGTTTATTTTCCCATAGTGACAGAAGAAGCTCAAACATTGGCAAGAGAGACTCAAGCAAAAAGAATTAAAAAAGGCAATGGCGAACTCATCATGTTCGTGGACGATGAATTGCTTCTCACTAAAATGATGACAAGAATGCTTGAGTCCTTAAACTACAGAGTAAAGGCATTTAACAAGAGCCCGGAGGCTTTTGAAGCGTTTGCGTCTTCGCCTGAAAGTTTTGACTTGATAATAACAGACCAGACAATGCCAAACCTGTCAGGAATAAGGCTGGCTAGAAAAATGCGCGACATAGCCCCTGAAATCCCAATAATGATATGCACAGGATATGGGGATATCATATCTCAGGAAATGCTTGACTTGGCAGGCGTGTCGGATATTATAATAAAACCGGCCACAATAGAAGAAATATCAGAAATATTGTCAAAGTTTTTTGGCTGAACACAATCAGGCATTTAAAGGAAGCATATTCTGGAAATGCATTGGTCAAAGTTCTCTTGTCCGCTGAGTATGTCTATTTCCACGCGCAGAAAATAGATGGGAATGTCCCTTCTGCTAAGCCGCGGCATTCTTACAGCGTCTTTTTCTGTGGTGATTATTATTTCGGCATCGTTCATTTTGGCTGTGTTCACAAAATCAATCATTTCCTGCTCGGAAAAACGGTGATGGTCGGCAAAGCTTTTGCGGCAGACAAGATATCCGCCGAGCTCCACAAGAAAGTCCTCGAAGCTTTTTGGCCATGCTATCGCGCTTAGAGCGGCAATTTTTCTGCCTTTCAAGTATTCGAGCGGCAGACGATCTTCCTTTTTGTAAACATCCTCCAAATAAAGCGGCTTATGACAGCATTCGATTATTTCAGCGCGCCGGTTGTGCTTCCTGAGAAAAGCCTTGATGTGGCGAAGGTGATTGCCGCCATTGGATTTTGTAAGAAAAATATAATCGGCGCGGCGCACATTTTTTATGGGTTCGCGCAGGAGCCCGCGCGGAAGAACATGATGATTGTGAAACGGCGCGGTCGAGTCGACAAGCATTATATTGATATGCGGCTTGAGGTCCAGGTACTGAAAGCCATCATCCAGAATAAGAGTGTCTGTTTCAAATTCCTCTATCGCGTACAAGCCGGATTTGACGCGGTCTTTGTCCACCAGCACAACCACATTTTTAAGGTTTGAAGCAAGCATGAAAGGCTCATCGCCGGCAAACGCGGAGTCAAGCAGGAGGTTTTTGCCGTCTGAAACAATTTTTGGAGGCACCACATTTTTTTTAGAGGCTAATTTTTGTTTGAGCTTTGTCAGCCACGATCTTTCCTTGCTTCGATAGCCGCGGCTCAGCACCGCCACTTTGCGTCCTTTATGCCTCAGAGTTTTTGCAAAAACTTCGACCACAGGCGTTTTTCCTGTGCCTCCGCAAGTGAGGTTGCCTATGCTCACAACCAGGCAGCCGATGGCCCGGTTTCTCACAATGCGCTTGTCGTAAAGCCAAAGCCTGAACTGCACTGCGCGTCTGTAAAATCTGGAAAAGACAAAAAGCATTCCGCTTATAACCTGATCCATAGGCTCGCGCCGTCTCTCGTTTATTATGTCGAGCAAGTATTGTTCAATATTTTCTGATAGTTCGCGTAAAGTCATATTTGTTTAAATAATTTTTTTATTTATAAGTCAAAGAGATATATTCTAGCTTAAATTGCCAAAACCGCAATGGCGTTTATATTAATTGTGTATTTGCTTTTGCTGTCGCGGCTGCAAAAATTAGCTTATTTCAATAGAAAAACGGGAATTAGCTTTTTTTCGCTCCGCTTGAAACAGGGGGGATTTTTCCTGTTGACTGCAAAAAATGGAGTTTTTAATTAACATTTTTTCTAAAATTGAAAGGTTAAACAACAATGCCCAAATTAAATGTAGGCGCGGGAAATAACTGGTATCAGGAAGGCTGGGAAAGCCTGGAAAACGGAAAAGGCAATTATTCGCGCCCTTGTCAGCATTACGGCAAGGCGTGGGATTCAAAATTGCCAGGCAATCATTACGACATTATTTTTTCAGCGAATGTTCTTGAACATTTGACTCACTTCCGGATAGAAAAAACAATAGCCGAACTCAACCGCCTGCTCAAAATAGGCGGAACCCTGAGAATTACCGTGCCGGATCTTAAAAAAGCTGCGATCGCATACGTCAACAACGATGAGTCTTATTTTGAACAACCTCATATTCACTCAGCGGGACACCTCGCAGTTTCGCCCGGACACGATGTCATGCTCATGTCGCGTGAAATGGACGAAGTAATAGGAGTCTACGCGCACACATACGCATACGATTTTGAGATGATGAAAATATATCTGGAAAAGTGGGGCTTTGGCGAAGTTGTGGAGTCGGAGTTTTGCACGTCGGCCATTCCTGAACTGCAGGAAGAGCATCACGTGGCATACAATGGCAAAAAATATGCAATGGACGACAAAAGCATCCGCCTCAAGGTGGAGGAAGACCCTGAACATTGCTATATGTCCGGCTTTGACAACAACCCTGAATCCTCTTTGTTTGTCGAGGCAAAAAAGATAAAAGACGAATCCTACAGCTTTGACAAAGAATTTGAATACAATCAGCGAGGCAGATCCGAAGATATTGTTTTGCGCATAAAAATGAAAGCAATAAGGTTTGTATGCTCTCTGATTGATCTGACTTTGGTTAAATCAGGATTGATGCCCCTTGCGCGCAAAATAACAGGAAGAAATGGCTGACATGAACGGAATTTCATCAAAAGAAGCTCTTGAGCTTCTCAACATAAGCGATGAGCTTGAACTGTTTAAATGCTTTTCCAGAGCATCGGAACTGCGCGAAAAATATTGCGGGCAGACAATTGTCCCATGCTCCATCATAAATGCCAGATGCGGCGGCTGTCCGGAAGACTGCGCTTTCTGCGCTCAATCAAAAAGCTCAAAAGCCCAGTTTGACAAGTATCCGCTGGTGTCGAAAGAAACAATGTTTAAAGCGGCAGAAAAGGCGGCGGCAGACAAGGCTTCATATTTCAGCGTAGTCACTTCAGGAACGGCGGTCAATGCCTCAAAAGAGTTGAACATTATTTGTGAGGCAATAGAAAAGATAACAAAGGAGCTGCCGATAAAAGCTTGCGCTTCCCTTGGCATTCTGAACAAAAAAGCCTTGCGTCAGCTAAAAGATTCCGGCATGACAAGATATCACCACAATTTGGAAACGGCAGGCAGTTATTTTGGCAAAATATGCACGACGCGCAGTTATGAGAGCCAGCTTGACACCATAAGATTTGCAAAAGAGCTGGGCATTGCCCTTTGCGTCGGAGGAATATTCGGCATGGGCGAAAGCAAAGAGCAGAGAATTGAGCTTCTTGAAACCATAAGGTCACTCGACGTAGATTCGGTTCCTCTTAATTTTCTGAACCCGATACAGGGGACAAAACTGGAAAAAATGGATGATTTGTCACCGCGCGAGTGTCTCAAAATAATTGCCGCCGCGCGACTGATGATGCCGGATAAATCAATCAGAATATGCGGAGGCAGAGAGCGCAATCTCGGAGATTTCCAGTCATGGATTTTCTTTGCCGGAGCGGACGGAATTATGATTGGCGGATACCTTGTCACTTCCGGGCGCGAAGTCGGGGACGACCTGAAAATGATCGAAGGCTCTGGCCTGACAATCCCTTAGCTTTAAATTTAAAAACTCCCGACACAGCGGGAATAAAAAACTGGACTATGTTCGGGCGCTATCCAGTGGCGGAACCGCTGGTAGCCAAGGCAGAAAAGGCATTGGAATATAGAAGATCATGCGACAGCGCGTTTTACTGCGCGTTGGATCTTTGCGGAGCCATTTGTCATGTCAGCGTAATGTAAGCCCAAATAGCTAGTCCTATAAGGATAATAAATCCAAGAATGATCAGTTTTGGAAAAAGGCCGCTCTCTGTAAGGCTTTTTTTCTCTTTCTGACTTTTTCCTTTGCCTTTTCCTTTGCCTTTTCCTTTTGTCTTCTTTTTTGCCTCTTCGGCTTGCTTCTTTTCTTTTTCCGCCTCTTTTGCGGCTATCTCTTCGGGAGTCAGCTCTATGGGAACATAGTTGAATTTTTTGACATGCGCTGAGCGTCCTGTGTGCTTTTTGTCATGCTTGCTGGCGGCATCTTTTACAATCACTTTGATATTGCCAATATCGCTCAAATCAAGGCTTTTGGCAAGATTCTTGACTTGAAGTTTTTTTGTCTCTGGAAAATATAATCGGGAAGTGGCGTCAGAAACAAAGTCCTTTTTTTTCACAGGCTCTCCGTCCATAGCAGTAAGGCCTGGGATATTTTCCTGACTTGCTTGCTCCGGCTGTTCTTCTTCCGGCTCCGGCTGGACTTCCAGTTCAGGCAAGTCCGGCTGGTCAATGTTGTTTGTATCTGAGTTTTTAAGTTCTTCAGCCATATTTGTCCGCTTTTTCTTAAGTTACTTAATATGCTCTGTCTTTCTTTTTTTTCAATGTTCGAAAATTTCCAGATTGAACACTCCTTTCTCATTTGCTTATGGTAAGGGTTCAAATATATTGATATTTTGCATTGAGCAATTTAATTGACAACCAGCGGAGCCTCTTAGATGTCTGAAATAAAATTGACGCCGATGATGAAGCAGTATCAGCAGGTAAAGTCTGAGGTGCCCGAAGACGCTATCCTGTTGTTCAGGCTTGGCGACTTTTACGAAGTGTTCTTCGACGACGCCAAACGGGCAAGCTCAATTCTGGACATCACATTCACTAAAAGGGGCGGGATTCCCATGTGCGGGGTGCCTTATCACGCCCTTGACAACTACCTGCCGAAACTTCTGGAAGCTGGCGTGAAAGTGGCAATTGCCGAACAGGTTGAAGACCCTAAATTTGCGGTGGGAATTGTCAGGCGGGAGATTACGCGCGTCATCACTCCAGGCACAATAGTGGACAGCGCCGCGCTGTCGCCGAAACAGAATAATTTTCTTGTAGCCATCGCCAAAGGCAAAAAAGGATACGGGATTGCATGTCTGGACATAAGCACTGGCGACTTCAGGGTAGCCGAGCTTTCAGGCAGCGAAGAGCTCGAAACAGAATTGCACAGGCTTCAGGCGCGCGAATGCATTGTGCCCGAATCCATCCTTAATGAGTGGGACCGGGAAGGAACGCACCCGTACACAAGCACAAGCCTGATGTGGACGCCGCTTGATGATTGGATATTTGCCAGCGATACAGCCGAAGAACTTTTGAAGCGACAATTCAATACAGCATCGCTCGATGGGTTCGGATGCCGGGATTTGAAGCTCGCCGTGTCCGCAGGCGGAGCAGTTATGCATTACGCGTCGGAAAATCTGCGCCATTCAGTCGGACATCTCAAAAAAATGAGCACATATCAGACAGATGAATATATGACGCTCGACTGCATTTCTCAGCGGAATCTGGAGTTGGTGTCCACTCTTTCAGGCAAATCAAAGGAAGGAACGCTGCTGAATGTCCTCGATGAAACCACCACGCCCATGGGAAGCCGCCTGATGCGCGAATGGATTCTCAGGCCCCTTTTTGAAGTGGAGCCTATTGCCGAAAGGCTCGACGCGGTGGACGCCTTCAAAGACGACCCTTTGACGCTGGCGGAACTGCGTGAAAGCATCGGAATGGTAAGAGATCTGGAAAGGATTATCGCCCGGCTGAACATAGGAAGCGCCAACGCAAGAGACATGCTGGCTCTTTCACGCAGCCTGGGAATGATTCCAGGAATTAAAATGCTGCTCGAAAATTTTGAGATGCCTCTTCTGAAGCGCCTGAACGGACAACTAAATGATTTGCCGGAACTTGTCGAAAAAATATCGTCCGCAATCGCCGAAGAGCCTCCAACCACCATCACTGACGGCGGCATTATAAGAGAAGAATACAACGCCGATCTGGACGATTATAGAAAAGCCGCCACGGAAGGCAAAAGCTGGCTGGCTGCGCTCCAGAAAAAAGAGCAGGAACGCAGCGGAATAAGATCCCTGAAAGTGCGGTTCAACAAGGTGTTCGGCTACTATATCGAGATCAGCAAAACAAATCTCAGCTTGATTCCCGAAGATTACATCAGGAAACAAACCCTTGTTAACGCGGAGAGATTCATCACGCCGGAACTGAAAGAAATAGAAAGCAAAATCCTGGGAGCCGAAGACAAATCCAAGGCCCTGGAATACGAGCTGTTTCAGCAGCTTAAAGAATTCTCGCTGGGATTCACCGCCCCCATACAGGAAACCGCCGCTGCGCTCGCGTCAGTGGATGTGCTGACCGCACTCGCTGAATGCGCAAGGAAATACAACTACTGCCGCCCACATATTCTTGAAGATGGAACCATTGACATAAAAGCGGGACGCCATCCAGTGCTCGACGCCGCAATGCACGGAGAAAGATTTGTGCCCAACGACACATTGCTGGATTGCTCCGAAAATCAGATGATGATAATAACCGGCCCCAATATGGCCGGAAAATCAACCTATATCCGCCAGACTGCAATGCTGGTGCTTATGGCTCAAATGGGCTCCTTCGTGCCAGCCAAAAGCGCGTCAATAGGACTCGTTGACCGCATATTCACAAGAGTCGGAGCGGCCGATGATATATCACGCGGACAAAGCACATTTATGGTGGAAATGGTTGAAACCGCCAACATCCTCAACCACGTGTCACCCAAAAGCCTTGTTATTCTCGATGAAATAGGCAGAGGCACAAGCACATTCGACGGACTGAGCATTGCCTGGGCAGTGGCCGAATACCTGCACGACACCCCGGAGCGCAGCGCAAGGACTATGTTTGCCACGCATTACCACGAGCTGACAGAACTGTCGATGACGCGCAAAGGCGTCAAAAATTACAATGTGGCAGTCAAGGAATATGGCGATCAGGTCATATTCCTTCGCCAGATAATCCCGGGCAGCGCCGACAAGAGCTACGGAATCCACGTGGCAAAGCTCGCCGGCTTGCCCGACGACGTTCTCCGGCGCGCAAACGAAGTGTTGGACAATCTCGAAAACAGTTCAATAGGCGAAGGCAACGAGCCGGTGATTGCAAGGCATCCCAAAAAGAAAAAAAGCGCGCTCCAAAAAGTAATGGCAAAAGAAGATCCCAAAGATTATCAGCCATCTCTGTTCGATTGACAAAAAATCTTTATAAAGTCTTTGGAAAAAAAGAGGGATTTGGGGAGAAAGAAATAACCTTTCTTAAAAAGCTTTTGCCGTCTCCCCAAATGTCTATATTATTCTATCGCGGACAAAGTTATTTTTTCGCCCTTTTTCATTTCAACAAAGCCCGGAACAGAGAACGGACTGCTTTGCCCATTTTGCTCAAGAGTCATTTCCTTTGCGCCGAAAATATCTATTTTGATTTTCTCGCCGCCAAGACTTTCTACAGAGACTTCTTTTACAACGCCTTCAAATTTTGAAGCGCTCACCATGAAAGGCCCAGGCAAATGAATGTTTGAAAATGAGACATCGCGCCATTTTTCGGGAACTCCAGCGAATATTTTAGTCACTCCGCAATGTGTGTGCGCCAGCATCTCATACAAAGCGGTGGCGCAAGCCATTGTCCCGTCGAGCTGCATCACTTCGTGGCTTTCTTTGGGCTTGCGCATGTCGTGTCGGCGATGCGCTATAATGCCCCTGAAACGCGGCAGATAAACAGTGGTCATTCCTTCGTTGACAAATATTTCCTTCCACATGTTCAACAGGGCGGATGGAGCCTCATTAAATCCCAGGCGCGCTTGAAGAATGGCGGCCCATGGAATGCACCATTCGCTCCATTGCCCCATGCCCATCAATATCCACTGGTCTATGGAATTGTCCACAATCTCTTTCATCTCATTGCTTTGTTCCTCAGGCAGGCTGTCAAAGGGGAACATGCACCCAAGATGAGAATGATGCCTATGGCAAACGTCAAGATCCTGATTTTCCCATATGGCGATTCTTTTCTCCTTTTGACCGTAAGGGTCAAGGCCTTCGATCACTGTGAAATGAGGGACTTTTTCCTTCATCTTTTTCCAGATGGAGCGCGGCTCTTTTCCAAGAATATCGCAGGACTCAAGCAAGGCGTCGAGCAGCATATGAATGCTGGCCAGCTGATAAGATGGATCGCGCCCTGCCTTCATGCCTCTCGGATTGCGGCATCCATATTCCGCTGAGATGGCAAGCGGAATAGAAAGTTTTCCGTCGCGCTCCTCAAGCATTTCCTCGTAAACTCGCAACACTCCGCTCATAAATGGGACAGCGCGTTTTTCAAGAAACTCTTTGTCGCCGGAATATTTGTAATAAAGCCAATACAATTGAGCGGTCCATCCGCCGCACGCCTGGTCAAGCGTGGAGCCGCAGGAAAGCCATCCGCATTGAAAGCCGCGGTCATCAACGGCATGGGTCAACAACAGCCCGTCATCAATGCCAAACAACACTTTTGCGTTATGCCTCATGTTGCCCCAGAACACATCGGATTCCAACATGTCGAACAGCGGCATAAGATGCTCAAGCTTTCCTGTCGCCAGGGCAAGCGTATAGATTTGCTGTATATTCACGTTGAAATGGTAATCGCCAGACCATTGCGCCTTGTGATACTCTTCTATCCATGGCCCCTGCAGACCCGATGGCATAGAGCTTTCAGGGCTTGTGGCGCAGGCAAATTTATAAAGCGAATATTTCAGGAATTTGTTGAAAAACTCGTCGGGAATGTTGGCCTCCGGCATGTCTGACCAATAATTTTTCCACCAGTTCCTGTTTGTTTCAAAAAAATGTTCAGCGTTAATTTTTGAGATGTTTTCAAGAGCCGCGGAATACGCCGCGTCATTGTCAGACCCCAGTTCCAAGGCTATAATATAATCGTTGTTCTTTTTCTGGCATACAGATGCCAGTGAAGGGTCATCCGGGCACGGCTGGATCCATGCCTTTGTTTCGTTTTCCTCAATCCTTTGCGGGGCTTTAAAAGCGTATTGGCTCAGCCACTCGCGGGATTGCTCGAATTCCCAGGACGGGCAAATGGCAACATCGTCTATAATCCCGTCGGCGTCCTCCATCAGCATGGCATTTGTTCTGACTCCCAGGCTTATGGTTATTTTTTTCCCCGATTTTGTGGATACAACAACATTGCCGGACACATACTCAAGGACTGCCTTGTCAAGCTTTTCCCCGTCCTTTAACTTAAACTCAAAGCGTCCGACAGGCACGCGCTGAGGCTTAAAAACATTCTCCTGCGCTTCTTTGCGAATAAAAGCTTTTTCCACTTTTGAACCGTCATTTGGATCAATAGCCGCAAGAAGTTTTTCATAAGTAGTTCCTTCCACAAGAACTTCGCCGCCGCGATGATCCCAGAAATCGGCGCGGTTGACTGTTATATGCAGATTTTCTTTGCCCCACACCATAGCCCCCAGATTGCCGTTGCCCATGGCTACTCCGCAAAGGGTTCTTGGAATCGGAAAATTCAATTCAAATGTTTCGTTCGTTTTCATTTTATAATCTTTCTTTAATTATATTATAAGAAGTCCGCCGATATAGCATACGAGGCCTTCCATTTTCTTTGGGTCGTTTACCAGTCTGCCTGGCTTAAGGTTGGTTCTGTCAGGAAGCTCTGAGTCAAGAGTCATAACAACCTCGTGTTCGATGTCTTCCAAGTTGCAGGCTATTAATTTATAATGCACTCTGTACACATTTCCATACATGTCAAAAAGAGGAGCTTTTCCATATTCTTCGCCGTCTATATTTATCTTGAACTGCCCGCTGTTAAGACCAAAAATGCCAAAGATTCCAAAGCCTCTACCCTTGAATTTAAATTTAATGGAGGCTCCTGGCTTGTCCGCTTTGCAAAGTGGCTCCAAACGACTCAAATTTTCGCAAGTCAATCCTTCAATGGCGGGATTAACCACTTCCCATTCAGGGCTCATTTCTGCGACAGAAAGGGGAAGCAGAGCGGCATTTGTCCATGGAGTTTCCCCAAGGGGCTCAGGAACGCGCCGCGCGCCGCAAGGGGTGGGCGAATCGGCCATTTTTTTCATGCATTGCTTAATGATTTTTGTGTACAAATCGTGCCCGTTGTCAAGAGTCGGATGCACATTGTCATAAGAGAAAACAATCCTTCCGCTTTCTCTCGTTATTTTTTCCTCTTTGGAGTTTTTTTCCACTTTGTAGACAAGTTTTTCTTCCTTTTCCAGACGAACAACTTCGACTCCAACATTGATTGAAGGTATGCCATAATGTTCCGCCAAATGCTCCATTATAGCAGAAGTCCAGTAACAGCGTCCATTGCTCAAAGCCTCTCTTTGAACCAGATTTATAGTGTATAGAAAACAAATGTCTGTTTCAGGATTATTGTCCCATATTTTTCTGACAATTCCTTCCATTGCATTTAGGCACCACTCTTTTTCTGTGTGTTCGCAATCATTTGTCGCAAACTCGACAAACACCATGTCGGGATTATGCGACAAGATATCCTTGTTGGCGCGGCATACGCCAAGCGTCGAGCCTGTTCCGCCTATTCCAGCGTTGACATGGCTGATTTTTGAGTTAGGATATTCTTCCTGAAACCATCTGGCTGTTTTGGGCCGATATCCTTCGGCAAGCGTAATGCTGCCTCCAAGATATCCTATGCAAACATCTTTTCCTTTTTTCAATTTGTCAAAAAAATTGGGCAAACCGTCTCGTTGCCTAAATGACTCCGGCTTCACTGACTCCAAATATTCCAGCTCCATTTTTTTAATCCTTATTTTAGAGGAGGGCTATGGACAATTATTGACTTGACGGGAATTCTGCCATCCCCGTTAGGAATTAGTTCCAGCGTGTGTTCTGTGTTTTCAAGTCCCTGGAAAAGAGTGACTCTGTTCTCCAGAGCTTTGTCTTTTAGATTTTCCGGCTTCCAAACATCCACAAACGCCGGCTTGACTTCCCATGTTACTTTGAAGTTTTCAGGACATTTTGTCTTCCTGTATGTTTGCGCGAAGCTTACGTGAAAGTCTTTTGGCTCAATTATTATTTTGCCTGAATCTGAAATGAATTTGCTTTTGTTGGAGCCTTTTCCGTCTTTGCCTGTAACGGAGCCTTCCAGCTCAAATTCAATGCTTTTTCCGTCCGCGCTAACTTTTGTGAGCGTCATCGTCCAATTTTCTGGCGTTGGATTTTTGCCCAGCGTGACGCGCTTCAGGGCGGGCCACCACACTTTGTGAGCTCTGCTCGGCACAGTGCAGAAATACAATGAAGAAAAACTGGACGGAGCCTTCCCATCTACAAGGACCTTTGCGCTTCCAAGCTTGCCGGAGCATGTAAAAGAGGAAACATCCACTCTGTTGCCATTGAATTTAAGCTTGAGAGAGCTTTCGGGCAAGATCCCTATTATTCCACTGCGGCTTGTTTTCCATGGAGCTCCAGAAAAAGTTATTTCATCGCTTTTTTCTTCCACCGCGCGTCTGGCTTCATATGTTTTTACAGTGTTGAACCATCCGCCGGGGAAAAGAGAATTCTCTTTAAAATGGCGCATGATCATTTGCGCAAGAAGCGTGTGTCCTTCTTTGTTTGGATGAACATTCGGCTTTATTTTGTTGCCCATAAGCTCATTCTCTTTTATGCCATGAGTCGCTAGATAGTTTTTCCATTCCCTGCGAACATTCACCAGCTCGCAGTTATACTTTTGCGCAATATAGCGAATCATATCAGAGTCATTGTTATCGTTTTTTGTGCGTGCCTTAAAGTCCTTTGCGGAAGCTACTTGATGGGTGAATATCATTATTTCGGCGGTTGTGTATTTGCGTATGTTGTAAATGATTCTTTCCCAGTCTCCTGTATTTGCCTCATAGACGTGAAAAACAACAAGGTCAGGATAAAAAGGATAAAGCGCATGAACCGACGGGCGCACGAGAGCCGGGGCTGTAAAGCCGCCTATGGCGCTGTTTTCTGAAATAATGTTAGCGTTGGGGTAGCGCTCTTTAAGCTCTTCAATAATGTCCTTCCAGTGCATGCCCTGAACAATCGACTGACCAAAGAAAAGTATTTTTACATTGCGTTTTATTTTTTCATTGCTTGTGGATAGCAATGTCATAGTCCGCTGTATTCTTCCGCCAAACAAAGCTTCATTTTGCGCTGCCGGAAGCTGCTTTATTTCCACAGCTTTTTTCTCGAATTTTTTCTCCTCAGCATTGGCCGAGGCCAAAGCTGCGGCAAGAAGGGCGACTGGCAATATTTTTTTAAACATGGAATTCTCCTTATTAATAATTATTTGTTTTAATGTTTAACTAGTGCTTCTTTCAATTATTCTCGAAGCTATCCTAAGGGACACGAGAGCGCCCTCAATTTTTTTCCAGCGTTGCTCTATTATCATTTTCGCTAGGACTTTTGCTATTTTGTCAACAGGCGGGGCCACGGTTGTCAGGTTATGCTTGCGGGCGCGCGGATCATTGTCAAAGCCCATAAGCAAAAAGTCTGTTTGAACCTTCAGTTTTTTCCTTTGAGCCTCCTCTAAAAATTCAGAGGCAAAAGCATCATTTTGAGCGACAACAGCCACTTTTTCTTCACTATCTTTTATGAGCGCGACAACTTTTTTAAAGGCATCACCCTTGGAGAATTCAATAATTTCCGCGAGCGCTCCGCTGTCTTTCAAGGCGCACTGAAGGCCTTCTGCCCTTTGCTGCGCCCAATAAGATTGGCCTATGCTGTTCCCAATAAAAATAATTCTGGAGCAAGCCTTCTCCAGCAGATGCATACCCGCTATTGCGCCTTCGCCAAAAGGATCGAGCGACAGCGAATGGCAGGGGAAGTTTTGCGGAGGATGCGTGCCCCTGTTCATAAGAAAAATGTCTCCACGATATTTTGTCATAACATCAAGATTTTCCCTGAGAAACTTCAAGTCTCCGCCCGCAGGAAACAATATGACGCATCGCGAGCCGGTTCGCTCAATTTTCTCAAAGCTTTCTAAAAACTCCGTCCTTGTCGAAGGCATTTCATTGTAAAAAAGCTTGTAGGAGCTTTCATTGAGCAGGCTTTCAAGCTCCGTTATGGTGCTTTCGTCCCACTGAGTAAATGATTTTGGAGAAGACTGTCCCAAAAAAACATGTGCCACATTAACTGTTTTGTTTCTCAAGTCTATTATTGCATCGTCTGAAAAAGTTTTTTTGATGAAAGTGCCCTGCCGTTTTTTTCTTTCCACAATGCCGTCGGCTTCAAGCTTTTTCACGGCGTTGTGCGCGTTCATGCGATTGCCGCCGAACTTTTTTGCAAGCTCCATTTCGGTGGGAATGCGGTCGCCCACAGACAGTTTCCTTTCGGAAATATCCTTAAGCATTGCATTATATATTTTATTTGCCAAAGCGTTCATTAGTAATTGTTCAACTTATTTAAACATTAAACATTGTAAGGCTTGCATGCTTTAAAGTCAATAGCTGAACAAAAAAAGTATTGAAACTAAGGCAATGCGAGTAATCCCTCAGTGAAGCTGGCGCAATTGGCAAGTTTAGCTTATTTCCCGCTTCGCTTTGAAATAAGCTTCAGGCTGTCAATGCGCCATGCGCGCTGGCGCG
>CAZYVR010000103.1:0-16163 GCA_964651145.1 uncultured Victivallales bacterium
CCCGTGAGTATGTAATTGCCGTCTACATAAACTGCCGGAGCCCCATTTTTGATGAGAAGCTTAAATGAATGCCACTTGTGCGGATCAAAATTAATTTTCTTATTTATAGTTCCGGCCTTCTTGTTTTCCTTATAGAGTTTCCAATTCACTGATGCAATCATGCCATTCCTGAAAAACACACGTTGGCCGCAGCCCTTGTAACTCACGTCCAATATCCAATCCTGTCCAGCTCCAGCATTTTCCAGCATCTTGAATCTAAATTCCACCTTCTCGAGATTCGGGATATCATCCGACAATGTAAGAGTCGCATAGGATTTTTTGTCGACCCTCTTCAATGCGCCATCCTGAAGAGCCCACTGACTTTTTCCACGCTTTTGGGAGTATTGAAATTTTTCAGGCAGCGTTTCTCCAGTAAACTCCTCGGACAAGAGCAATTTTGCGCCAAAAGCCTGTAAGGATGAAAGAACAAACAAAACTGAAGCCAGGGTCAAAACTATCCAAATTCTATTACGCATAAACTGTCTCCTTTTAGTGTTTAATCAACATTATACGCCTACCTTTGATTAAAGTCAAGCAAAAAGCTTAATTAATGAAAGATTATTTAAAACAAAAGAGTCGGTCACATCTTTTTAAAATGCTTTTGGGGAAAGGATAGAGCAATTGCGCAACCGGAAGAGTCAACGGTGTTTGTTGCTATAACATCGCCATCGTGTAAAGTCATTACGTGCTTGACAATCGCCAGGCTGAGTCCGTGTCCGCGACCATGATGCGCCACATCCTGCACCCCGAACTCGTCGAAGATCGTGTCAATGCGCTCTTTCGGAATCCCCGGACCGCTGTCAGTAACGCTAAGATTGAGCGCTCCGCTTTTCCCATCTACTTCCGTAGTCACGGTAATAAGCGATTCTTTCGGGGAAAACCTGTGCGCATTGTCCAGCAGATAAGTCACGCAAGTTGTCGCAAGCTTAACATCAACCGACAACGCTATATTATTCGCAGCTTTGTTCTCGACTGTAATGTTTTTATGCCTCAATGACTGAGGCACATGGCGCAGAGCATCATCCACTAGCTTGTCCGTCTCTATCTCTGAAATGGAAAGCTCGGTTGTTCCTTTTTTCAGATTTGAAAGCAGTATGGCTTTATTGCTCAAACTCAGAAGGCTCAGGCCGCCCTCAAGTATAAGGTCTATATATTCTTTTTCATCGTCAGTGACATCGGCTGTGTCCTTAAGCAACTTGGCAAAACCTATTATCCCGTTCAGAGGAGTTCTGGTCTCGTGTGAAAAAATATTTATAAGGTCATCTTTTACCTTGTCGATCTCCTCAACTGACTTTAGTCGGATAAAAATCCTTATTTTGGCAAGAAGCTCCTCTCGGTCAAAAGGCTTTGAAAGGTAATCGTCGGCTCCGGCCTCATATCCAAACAGCCTGTCTTTGAGCAAAGCTTTTGAGGATATAAGGATTATTTTTGTCAGCTTCAATTTTTCATGCGATTTAAGCTTCCGGCAAATCTCGTAGCCATTGGAATTCTGCATGGTAATATCAAGCAGAATCAGGTCAGGTTTGAACTTGTCGCATATGCCAATAGCCTCCTGTTCCGAAGAAGCTGTGCGATTTTCATATTTATCGCCCAACATTTCCTCCAGAATGAGGATATTCATGGGATCATCATCAACGATCAATATTTTACTTTTTTTATCCTTCTCAGCCATAGCTTATAATTTAACTGGCGAGCCTTTTTAATCAACAGACGGAAAGAAATAAATTCAAAATCAGTCCGGGACTTCCACCAACAAATTCCGTCTGCGCGCATAAATTGACTGCAAAATGCCCAGATATATCATGGAACTGAGCATAAATGAACCGCCGTAACTCAACAACGGCAGAGGCAACCCCGTAACCGGCATCAGTCTTACGCTCATGCCTATATTAATCACTGTATGAGTAAAAAAAATAGCAGCTATGCCGGTGGCCAGATACTGCCCGAAACGATCCCGCGCCATAACGGCCGCTCTGAGCGCTGAGCCTATCAGAAGCGCGTACATAAATACTATTCCCGACGCGCCGAGGAAGCCGGATTCCTCAGCTATCACCGAAAAGATGAAATCAGTGTTAGAGACTGTTTTGGGAATAAATCCAAGCGTGTTCTGGGTGCCCTGCATAAACCCCTTGCCGGAAAGCCCTCCGCTGCCTACGGCCAACTCCGACTGCCACTGGTTCCAGCCCCGGTTTTTGGGGTCTCTCTCCGGGTCAAGAAAAACAAGAACGCGCTCTTTCTGGTATCCTTTTAGAATAGGATAGACTTCATACTTTTCATTCGCTATTTCAAGTCCCAGAAAAACAATGCCGGCAATCCCTCCTATCAAGATATATTTGAGTTTCAGTTTTGAAACAAAAAGCAACGCCCCTGCCAATGGAACAATAACCAAAGCGCTGCCCAGATCCGGCTCCACCAGTATAAGAAGAAAAGGAACAACCGCCACAGCGGCGACAGCCAAAATATTTGTGATCCTGTTTATGTCAAATTGCCGCATGGACATCATGGCGGACAACATAAGCAAAACCCCGAATTTAGCAAATTCTGAGGGCTGAACTTTAATCCCGCCCAACTGCAACCAACGCCGCGCTCCGTATATTTTCGAACCTATAACCAACACCAATATAAGCGCCGCTATGCTCGCCAGATAAACAATAAACGACCAGGCTTTGAAATTTCTGTAATCCGTAAGCGACAGCCAAAACCAGAATCCCAAACCTATCGCCGCCCAGAGAATCTGCTTTTTCCAAAAAATTGAATCGCCAGACTGCTGCCCCATGAATATATAAAACCCTTGGATTTGGTAGACTATTTTACAAATAACGAAGCGCGCCAAGATTGTGTTTACCTGGTTGTTTTTGAAGAACAACATATGTTTGAAACGAACCAGGCAGATGAACATTTCGATTTGCAGACCTATTACAAAGAACCGAAGAGATACCATTCGGTTTTCGGCAATTATCTCGGCAGCCTGTCTATCGCCGTCAACTGCATCTTCTGGACTGCTGATTATCCCCGCCTGATAAGCAAGGAAATATTGCGTGATTTGTTTGCAATCAGAAAAGAGCCACCCAAACTCAAAGTACTGGGAGATATCACTTGCGATATCGATGGTTCCTTTGAAACGACTTACAAATCAACTGCGCCGTCAAACCCATGCTATGTCTGGAATCCTGTTGATGAATCATTCAAAGACGGATATGAAGGAGGTGGAATCGTAACTATGGCTGTGGATAATCTTCCTTGTGAATTGTCCCGAGAAGCGTCTGATCAGTTCAGCGCTATGCTTTCGCCCTTATTATACAAAGCAAAAAACGCCGACTTTACTGCAGATTTAGAGTCTATCGGTTTGCCACCTGAATTGCAACGCGCCATCATCGTGCATAAAGGAAAGCTGGTTTTGCGGTTTGAGCATTTAGCTCAAAGCATACATGATGCGATGCAATGAGTTTCAGAGACACCAAAACGAAAGCGACTTATGCGTCGACGATGCTGTAGGGGAACAGCGATTTGCTGAAACCTATCATAATTCATTGAGCTCAAAAAAACCAGTGCTTTGAGGTAACAAGTAATCTGCACTGCTTGGGTTAAATAATTTTTCAATGCCATGTGGCCTCGGTGCAGTTTTTGAAACTAGAAAAGCAAAAAAATAGTGCGAGTTCGAAAGTTGCAGATGCTCAGGCATAAGCTTTAAAAACAAACCACAGAACAGTTGTCTTTAATCTGACATGCTTCCCACCAATTTTGAATTTTAAAAAAATCCATAACTAGAACATCAACTCTCTCATAAGTTGGGATGTTTTGACTGCGTCGCCTTCCTTTATAGAACCTTTAATGGCATCACGGTTGTTTGCCAGGACAGAGTCAAACTTTTTGAGCCAGTTTATTGATTCGGAAATGGCGCCGGTTGCGTCTTCGCGATATGGATACTGATCCATTGAAAGCCAGCCGTCATAGTCGCATTCGTCGAGCCAATATAGAAGCTCTATGTATTCAATGCTGTGAATCGAGCCGACTATCATATCGTCATCCCAGGATCTGTAATTGTCATTGAAGTGCATATGGAAAAGCTTGTCGCCAGCCTGCTTGCCAAGGACAACTGACTCGGCTACATTTTCTCCGCCAAGGAAAGCATGTCCGGTGTCGATTGTGACTCCCACATTTTTGCATCCGGTCTGGAGGCAGACGAGCAACGTGTCGGACATTCTCGCAAGGTATGAATGATTCCGTGGTTCTTTGGCTTTGTATTCAAGCGCGAACTTGAGGTCCGGGTATTCCTCCGCAAGCAAAGCTATGTTTTCTGTCAGGTATTTTCTCTCATCCAGAAAGTCTCCCTGCAGGGGATAATCGTAGCCATCCTGCCCCGGCCAGATGTTCACGATTTTGCAGTTCATCTCGCGGGAGATGTCGCACATTTTTCGCATGTATTCCACAGCTTTCGCGCGGACATTTTCATCGCGACATGAGAGGCTTCCTTTACTCCACATTTTATCGGCGAAAAGATCCGGAATTATGGACACGCATTCAAAGCCCAGCCCGCCAAGGGCTTGCTTCATTTCTCCGACGTTGTCCAGTCTTATGTCCCATGTCCCGACCAGTTCGATGCCCTTGATACCCTCCACTTTCCCGGCTCTCTCGAGCATTTCAATGCTTGAAGGATTGTCCTTGTAGCTTCTGCAAAACCTGTCGCATGTGTTGCCCAGATTGCCGAGGATCGCTGAATACTTTCTCATCTTATTTTCCTTTTTAAAGCTATTTCAAATTTGTGTTTGCCGTTTTCCAAATTTCCTATGGCAGTCGATGCGATAAGGCCGACGGGCACAGTCAGTTCGACTTCGAGTTTTTCGTCTGTATTTTTCCAGGCGACGTGAATGTTCCCGTTGGGAGTCGGCACGCGCCCGTTTGCAAATTCCAGCCCTAGGGGACGCGGGTCCACTGAGAACTTTTTAAAGCCCGGCTTCAGGGGCTTTACTCCGAGAATTGTTCTTTGGAAAAAACTGACAGGAGCGGTTGAAAACGCATGGCTCAAACTGCCGGATCCACTGGCAAAATCAGGGCCTATTTCATAGACGGCATTTTCCCATATTACCGGAGAGCCGGCATCGACAATCATTCCCCAGAGACGCCTTATTTTCTCAAGGGCTTCCTCCTCTCTTCCCACTTTTTCTGTGGCTAGAAACTGAAAATGGCTCATGAAAAGTTCCGTTTCATGGAATTTATTGTCAAACAAAATTTTCTCGCCAAACTCCTTTGCCTCCGCTTCCGGCAACGCGCCGCTCAAGATGGCAAGCGCATGGGAAAGCTGAGAAGCCAGCTTGCTTTGAGAGCCGTCTTCTTCCAGCCAGTCAGCATAATATTTTTCGCCTTCCACTTTGAAGTGATTCTTCATGCCTTCAACAATTTTGGGTATTTTTGAAGCGTAATATTTTGCCTTTTTGCCTTCGCCATTCAAATCAAGCAATTCGCTTAGCACTCTCAGGCACCATGCATAAAGCCAATTGAGATTCGCGGTGTTTTTTCCGTCTAGGGAGATGTCGCACGACTCATAGCTCCATTCGAAGAAATTCCAGTATTTTTCAGGAGGCGTTAGATGACAATGCTCATCTTCCCATTCTTCAAAAAACTTGTAGTTTTTCTCAATCGCAGGGAGAATTTCATTCAATGTTTCCGCATCGCCGCTGTGCATCCAATAGTCGCGCAACTCAAGCAGAAAATAAAGGCATGTGGGAACTAGTATGTGTTTGTCCAATGGAGTGGAGGGAACGATTGCCGGCACAAGGTTATGCGCCTGCCTGTCTCCGTGCGCGAGCTTCAGACAGCGTTTAACAATCCGCGCGTCGCCGAATCCCTGAATCGCGGTAAGTCCTGTCACAATCATGTCATTCACCCAAAGGGCCCGTTCGCGCCATGGACAGTCCATAAAAGTGTCGTTGGTGCAAACGGATATGGTTTCAAGGCAAGTCTCCCAAATTTTATTCAGGCGGAAATCGCTGCATAAAAAGGAGGAGCCGGAACTATACGGATAGCGAATGTCAACGGCTTTCAGGGAATGAATTCTGATTGGCTCCGAGACGTTTCTAAAAACAAGCTGGAAATAACGGTAGCCCATTTGTCTTCTCGCGTCTTCTATTTGCTGCCGGCCTTCGTTGGTGATGAACCTGGCGCAATAGTGATGGCTGTTGGGACTGAAATGCGACACTTTCATTCTGCCGTTGTCCAACAAGAAATCACAGTAGCAAACGTCGACAACAACGCCGGAAGGAGCGGTGATATCCAAAGAAAAGCCGCCGGAAATTTCCTTTTCGTAATCCACTATTACCGCCACATCCTCTTTTGTTTCATCATGCGGAAGAAGCAAGCTTTCGCCTTCCAGCAGCAGATTGCGCCACTGTCCGTCCGGCGCGAAAACCTGATGGGGCTCATTATGCAAAAGCTCTCCAATGGTGTCGTTGAGATTGTCATTGTTGAGCGGCGGAACGTAGGCGGTCCTGGCTATGCTTGCCGGAAGATATCTGTTTTCTTTCAGGAAAGGAATGTCCCTCGGGAGCAGTTTTTTCCCGCAAAAGTCGGTTTTTTTTGAAACAACGCTTGCTTTCTGCCAGTTTGCGTTGTCTCCAAATGTGGCCCAGCCTTTAGGAGTTTTTCGAAAATCCCGACATTCTACAAGTCCGAATTTATGGGCCCATGGCTCCGAGTCCTGTTCCCATTCATCGGCAATGTTCACTTCCCAGTCCGCGTTACTCGCCAGCTCGTCTCCGTTCTCCAACTGCGCAAAAAGTCCGGGACCGACGGGAGAGCAGACGTGGTTGTGCAAATTGGGACAAAAAACTAAAAAGCCTATGTGATTTTCACCGGACTTAAGAAGGTCGCCTACTTCCAAACTGTCGTAAAAAAGAGTTGTTTTGTTTCCGCGCGCCGGGCCCGCTGTTATTTGCCGCCCGTTCACAAACAAGGTGTAAGCGCAACCCGCCGCGATGTACAAACGGCGTTGTCCTTTGTCTTCCTTCAGGAAGCAGCTTGTTCTTGCGTAAAAGTAAAGATTTTTTTCATAATCCACCCCCTTAGGAGCAATCCATTTTGCTTTAAAATTAACTGCTGTTTGATTCATTATAAATATTTCCCTTTTAAAATTGCTTTAATTATTTTGAATCTCTTTCTCATCCCAAATTTCATAACTCAAAACCGAATAAGTTCCGCGATGGTTTTCGAAAATTGCCGTCGAATCAAGGAGCACAGAGAAAGTAATATCCGAACGTCTTTTCTCCAGTCTTCTGCCACCTTAACCTCCCATGACGAATCGGTGGAGACAATTCCTTCAAGTTCCAGAATCAATCCTGGTTCAGAGGGAACAGCCACAAAGGTGTCAATGTTCATACATAGACCCAAAACACCAATAAAGTTTTCTTCATTCCTCGCTCCTGCTGGAGCTATCCATTTTGCCTGCAAATCTTTTTTTGTTGCGGGATAAAAAATATAATCAAACATAGCCGAGACTCCTTCTTTAAACTCTTCATTTTTTTTGATTTTTGTTTACTTTTGACAAGAAGTATAATATATTAAAATAACATAGTAAATGCATAAAAGCAGAAAATATGTGTATATTTGTAACATACCAAGGGATATTATGAAAAGAAGCGAAAGCGGTTCAGGCTGGGAAAAAGTCCCGGCAATCAGACTGATCGTCACTAAGCGCATAAGCATAGGGCCTGGCGGTTCTTACGCTTGGAATCAAACAGGAAACAAAGGGCCTTACTGGCGGATTTATTGGAACGATTCACCGGGATCATTTATTAGCTGTGGGGGAGAAGAGATTGAGTTGAATCCACAACGAGTTGTCGCTCTTTCTCCGGATGCAACATACTCTACTCGCGCGGAAAAACTTGTCAAACATTTTTACGTCCACTGTTTTGTTTCCCAACCTTTTTCCGAAATCAAAGGGAAAATGTTTTTATTGAAAGGCTACGAATTGGCAAAGAAAGCAGCCTACTTGTCAAGCAAAGTAAATAAGGATTCCGATGCTACAAGGATTCAGATGGAGCTTCTAGTCTATCTTAATTCTGTCCTTTTGGCTATACCCCCCAATTGCATTCCGAAGTACACTCCATATGACCCGAAAGTTGCGAAAGCCATAAAGATTCTTGAAAATCATCAGAAGATCTCTAATGCCGACCTGGCTCAACGTGTGGGAATGAGCAGAAACGGTTTTCTGTTCCTTTTCAAAAAAGTCACCAATTTTTCACCGCAAGTATATTCTCGACGACTTAGAATAAACGAAGCCTGCATCATGCTTAACCACAGCAATAGGTCCATTGATGAAATAGCGTTAGAAACTGGTTTTTGTGACCGCTACCATTTTTCCCGCGCTTTCCGTCAGGTAATCGGCTATGCGCCTGGGCAATTCAGGTCGCGTGCGTGCAGGTATCCAAATATCTCCCGATAGGGATAAGATAGGGAAATCGCAGCCAAAGTTGCGTGTTCTTTGGCAACTTAAATCATAATACCAGAAAAATTTGCTTTCCGAAAAGGAAAATTTTCCGTATTTTTGAGCTTGGCGCAACTTTTCAGAGTGCGAGTTCGAAAGTTGCGCATGCTCAACCATTCAACAAAGCCCATCAAAGCCTTAACAGCTAATGTTTTCTGAATTTCCCAGGGCTTGTGCCGGTGCACTTTTTGAAAGCTCTGTAAAAGTAACTCAGGTCATTGAATCCACAACTGTAACATATTTCAGAAATAGATGCCTCAGAATTTATCAACATTTCTTTTGCCTTTTTCATGCGAACTTTGTGAATGGTTTCTCCTATTGATTCGCCAGTGTGTTTTTTGTAGAGGCTGCAAAGATATATCTCGGTCACTCTTGCCTCTTTGGCAATCTTTTTGTAATCAAATTTGATATTATAATGATTTTCTATGTAATTTCTGATAAATCCTAGAAAAGAAGAACGCCTCTTCTTTCTGAATTCCCTTGAACTGTGTCTTGTCAACAGAATAAGCAGTTCCATCAATTGAAAGCGCAGCATAAGTCCTGAGTTTAGATCTTCTCTGAGATATTCTTTTTCCATTTTCTTTATTTGCGCCTGGATTCCTCTATTGGAATCCAGAAGATGGAGTTGGTCATGCAAGGATTTCTTCCTGGGATTGAAGTCATCATAAAAAATTGTAAAAAAGCCATAATCGCTTTTGAGTTCATCAGCTTCCAGCAAAGCTTTTTTTGAAAACATAATATTGTAAATATCAACAAACTCTGTTTTGAGCTTAAAAGTGGTAAGATCGTTGGGATGAATAAGACAGACAAAACCAGGGCCGAACTTGTATTCATTGGAATTGATAACCAAAATGCCTTCTCCTGAATTAATGTAAAATACTTTCCAGAACTCCCTTTGATATAGAATGTCTGAGTCCTCATTGAATTGTGACTTATAATTTCTTCCATGCCCGATTGCTATTGGAAAATCAGAAGGAAAACAATCCTTGAGTTTATACAGTTGAACATTATTTGAAGCATTTTTTCGCATATTAATATGTATAATGTTCCAGACTCTATATTTCAAGTCTCAACAAAGATATTTTATTGGACTGTATTAATATTTTTTCAACTTGCGCAATGATTAAATATTTGTTCCAAGAAATTAATCCGGGCAAGATATATAATCAGGTTGTTCATTAAAATACTATTAAAAGAGTTTGATTATGGGTACCAATAAAAATATTTACCAGTTGATGAATTTTCAAACATCCCAAGAGGGTATACTTGAAACAAACGACTGCATAGGGATTGCAACTTCTAACTCAATAATGGCATTCAGCAAGGTGACAGGCTCTCTGGCTCATTTCATCCATAAAAATTCGGGAACGGATTTCATTGCTGAACAACCGCATCCGCCTCTATTTGATTTTTCCATGATAATGCCTTCAAACAGCGAAGAGCGTCCTTGTGTTAAACCGCAGACAGTATCTTTGACAAACAACGCTATCAATATCTCGAAAATTACCGATGAAATCAGAGAGCGCGATTGTGCCGTTTTTTTTAATGAATTCGATTCGACAGACACTGGAATGGCCCGCATTGGCGTTGCTGCCGATTGGTGGTTTGAACTTTACGTTAATGGAAAGAAAGTTTATGACTGCTTGGCCAGAGGGAATGGCTCTAACAATTTATCCCCAGACAACCATGTCGTGGAATTTCCAGTTAAGAAAGGCCGGAATATTCTTGCCGTAACGGTCTTAAGCGGAAGCGCCGGTTGGAGTTTTATCTGCGGAAAACCTACAACCCCGGCCCTTGAAAATGACGCGAAATATGACGTGGAATTATTGAACAAACAATGGTCTCTTTTCCTTTTTGCTGAACCGCCGACGGATTTTGCTTCGCTTCCAGCAGAACTCCTGATTCAAGACGGTCCGTTAATAAAGAAAATAAAAGCTTCTGATTTCGGAAAAATTATCGCTTCCGTATCAGGCTCCGATAGCTTGGAAATTAACTTTTCTGAACACGCAACTATGCCCTTGAAGGCCAAAGCAAAAATAAAGAGCGACAGGGAAGGTCTTTTAAGGTTGCGTCTCGCTATAAGCAATCCTACTGGCGGAAAAATAAACAATATAAAATTCTTGAACTTATTTATCTCTGAAAAACTGGGAGGGCCTGACTTTCAGGAAGGACATTTGATTGCGCCGGGCGCTCCTGCTCTAATCAATTCCCCATGGGCTAAAAACGCATTTGTTCATGGACTCTATCCTGTGACAATGCCTATGCAATTTACCGCTCTTTATAATAACACTGCGGGACTTTACTTGGCCACCTACGACTCCGAGGGACATTACAAGAAGATGTCCGCCCGCATGGAAAAAGGCGAAGCCATGGAAATTCAAGTGGAGCACCTGTTGCCAGAAACGGAATTGGATGAGTTTGAACTGTCTTACGACACTGTTCTGGGAACATTTTCCGGTGACTGGCGCGACGCGGCAGATATATATAAAAGGTGGGCGACACAGCAGGCATGGTGCGCAAAAAAAGTATCTCAGCGCGATGACCTGCCATCCTTTTTTACCGAAGGCTGCGCAATCCTCTGTGTGCCGTTTCTCCACGAAATGAAGCAATATAAACTATATTCTTACGACTATATCGAAAAATTTCCGGCAATTGCGCAAGAATACCGTAAACGCACAGGTTTGCCGCATATCGGATTTGTTCCGATGGGATGGGGAAATAGAGGCTCATGGGCTGGAATCAACTACTTCCCCGCTCATCCATCCAATGAAACATGGAAGCAAGTCAATGCTGAGTTGGAAGCGCAGGGCGATTTCACCTTTATGCTTCCATCGGGTTACAAATGGGTTGTGAAACGACAGGCTAACGAACGTCAGGGCGAGGCTTTCGATGACAGTGAAGATTTCGAGAAACGCAAGGACATGACAGTGCATGAACGAAATGGAAAGCCATGGATTCAAGACTGCTACGAGGATGTAGACACTTACCTTGGCCTCAGCTCAAGGCTATGTCACAGCAGCAAAGCGGCCAAGGAAACAATGCAGCACATATTTCTGGATATAGCCGATTTGGGAGTTTCTGTAATTCAGTTTGATCAGGAGCATGGCGGCGCGCAGGATATACCTTGCTATTGCGAAAAGCATGAGCACGCTCCCGGCTTCACAAATCAATACTGCCACGATTTTCGGGATTTGTGCATGGAAATTCGCGAAAAAGTAAAAAACGTCCGCCAGGACTTCGGTTTGAGCATAGAAGGTTGCGGAGAACTTGCCATTCCTCTAATGTCCACGATGTGGGGGCGTCAGTGTCCGGAAGTTACCGAATATCAATTGGGAACTCAGAGTCTGGCTCTCTTTTCCTACGTCTATCATGAATTTGTTCCTGTTTTAGGGGACGGTTTTTCAATGGGACAAGGCATGGGGGCCACTTTGGGCTCCGCAGAACTGCGCTGTTTCAGGCTTGCCAAAGTTTTGACGCGCGGGCTTATTCCTACTGTTTACATGGAGCAGGTGTCGCTGGAACCGGAGAATGAATGGCAGGAAAAAGTCTCCAGGGCTTTCTGTTCTTTCTGCAGACCTTTCGCAAAATTTCAGGAATATCTGTTGCTTGGCTCCACCTGCCGCCCTATGGAAATAGAATGCGACATTCAGGAAGTATGGCACTATATGCAAAGCGAAGAAGGCGACCCTCTTGCCGATGGAAGAAAAGCGGTTAAAGTGACAATTCCACGCCCCACAGTCCTGACCGGGACATTTAAAGCGGAGGACGGTTCCATCGGAACAATTATTGTGAATGCCACTGAAAAAATGCAAAATGCAAAGCTCAAGTTACCCTCAAATGGCTGCAAGGCGACTCTTTTCGATGCTGACCGGAGCGTGAAGTGGCATTTAGACAATTTGTCTGAAACTGTAAATGTGGAGCTCGAACCTTTAGGTGTAAGGATGTTTGTTATGTCGCAATAGTTATGATATTTATCGCTATTGTTATAGCCAATTAAACATTTTATTACTATAGTATGCAATGTTACTTTGACAAAAATAGCTGTAAATGTTTATTTATAAAATTTGAAAGGAAAATCTATGCACAAATCTATGATAAACAAGCATTTTACCTTGATTGAATTGCTCGTAGTAATAGCAATCATAGCGATTCTGGCGTCATTATTGTTGCCGGCTTTGGCTAAAGCCAAGGCTAAAGCGCGTCAAATAGAGTGCGTCGGAGGGCAAAAACAAATAGGAGTGGCAACAATGATGTATAGTAATGATTTTAACGGTTATCCGCCACCGTATGACTTTAAAGTGGGTAGTGGTTGCTGGATAGGATGGGCTGATTCTCTTAAGAGCGGAGCCTATCTTCCTCTACTGCCGGCATCAGGCCCGGGAGTATTCCAAGCTGAAGGCTTCACTTCCACAGCAATTCCATTCGGGGTATTTAAGTGTCCTTCAGAGGATTATCAACGCCCTGAATCGTTTAGCGTCGAAGAAATAAACGTTTGGCGGGGAAATATGTATGCAATCAATGCATGCTACTACAAAGATAGAGCGTGGAATGATTTAAGGTTGAAGCTAACTAACTGCCCCAGGCCCTCAGATTATATGCTCTGTGTGGACAAGGAAAAAGACCAAGGCAATCTACTGGCTTACTACGCTGTTGATGGCAAAACCTCATACAGACATGGGGGGGCCACTAATAGCCTTTTTCTTGACAATCATGTTGAATCAATAAAAATTAACGGCATGGGTACAAACAGTGCCTTAAGACCCTATTTTCTGCCTTCCGACGGTAGTTCCAATTATGATAAATGATCTGCACTTTATAGGATTTTATCACAAAACTATGTGAAAGCACAAAAAACATATAAAATTTTTACAAGAAATATTGAAAAATCAAAGGAGGTTTTGAGAAAAGATGACAAAACAAAAATGGCAGGCCAACTGGATGAATATAGTGTGTGTTTTAGCAAGAAGAATGAACCTTTTAAAGCAGGATTTTTATCCAAAAGCTGCGCTCGCAGTTCTCATGGCATCATTATTTCTAAATGTAATGGCGGCTGGTGAAGAACAAATTAAGCGTCTTCCAAATAATCACTCACAGCCTTTTCTTTCCCCGGAATACAAGGGACGCTTGCCAAAGGGCAAATTCAATAGCGTAAAGATTCCCGGACTGCAAGAACAGGTAAAAAAAGCCTTTGCATCGGGAAAACAATATTGGAAAGGTATAGGGCCCGGTTTTATTAACGTTCCTTTTAAAATATATTTCTGTGGAGATAGAATTTTAACATTGACAGACTGGGGGCTTAATGAATCACTTGACGGCGGCAAATCCTGGCGGACTATCAGTTACACTAAGTTTGGTGGAATTTCCTATGTTAACACATACACCTTTGCCGTTTCTCCCCGAAATCCCAATCTTATAGTAGTAGGGAGCAAACAACTATACCGGACGATAGACAACGGAAAAAACTGGGAGGAAATTTATCGTGGGACGCCGCAACCTCTAATGGTTGGTAATACAAAACTTCCCTCATTTAGCCAGCTGGTGTTTAACTGTGACGGGAGTCGCATTTTTGCGGGATCCGTGCTTAATTTAGAATTCTCGGCGATTAAGAGAAAAGGGAAGTGGAATACTCCGCCCTTTCTCCGTAAAGTAATATTCATAGGCGATGCACGGGCAGAATCCTTCGAAATGGTCGATCTAAAGCGCCCATTCGCATCAATCCGCTGCATATACCCATTGCCATCCAATCCCAATATTGTTCTTCTGTCCTATCAAGATGGCGATTTATTCATAACCAGAAATGCCTGCGCGCAAAAACCGACCTTCCAGCGAGTGGAAGTTCCTAAAAGTTTTTTCGTCCAAAGCATGGTCTCTGTTTTCTCAAGAGTCGATGAAATGCTGGCAACGCTTGTGCCTTCAGCAAACGCCGGTTTCATGAACCGCACGAATATCGGCCCTCTAGAGAAAAGCAAACTATTTAGGATTAAAGGTATTATGGGAGGCACATTATCCTTTGAGGAAATGCCAATAGTTGATTTGGAAGGGAAAGCCTTGGCTGATTCTATCGTATGGCCAGTCAAAAAAGGCTTCGTTGATTTGCCGTCCATTGCAATAAATCCAATGAACCCGGGGCAAATCGTAATAGGAGCTTTCATACCCGGCGGGAAAGGGCTTATCTCTGACGATTCGGGCAAAACCTTCCGCTGGTTGAGCTCGGAGCAAAAGCAAGCGGGAAATAATTCAACTCACCCATCCTTCAATTTTTTCTGGTTCGGGCATTCGCCTTTTGCCGTAGTTTCCTCACGCACTGGAGCCTGGATAACCAAAGACGGTTTCAAAACATTTACCCCGCTTTTCATGAGCAGCGATGCAATCGGGAAATGGCATGGCAACAATGGTGTTGCTGCCGCAGCTAATACGCGTGGCATAGTCATAACAAAAGATAATGTCTATTTGGGCATATTTGATCACAGGATTTGGCGATCAAACGGAAAAGATTTGTCACGTTGGAAGGATGCAGTGTTGCAGACGAAAAAACCGGCTGAAGGTTTTAATTTTATCCCGCTATACGGATTCTTTGGCTCCGCCGACGGGAAACATATTTACGCCATTGCTAAAAAATCATACCGAAAAGAGGACAAATCACGTCTTTTAAAGCACGATGAAAAATCAGACGACTGGACAGATATAACCAATTTGCTTGGAGTTAATGTTAACTTGACGTCTCGACAGCCGGTAGATAGTGTCGCATTTAATCCACAAAACAGCGACGAACATTGGTTTGCGGTTAATATTGATAAAACCCAAAAATTGTTCCGTTCAACCGATGGAGGAAAAACATTTCAAACGTTTGGGGGCGAACTTGGGAAAAAGCTGCAGGCAAATTCCCAAAATATTAAAATCGGCGGATTGTGTTATGATCCATCCCGGAACATTCTTTATTTGGGCCTGAACGCAAACAGTCGGTACACTCCCGATAAATCGCTTAAAAATCTTGGCCTTCATCCTCTTTATCGAAGTTTCGACAAGGGGGCTACTTTCGACGCGTTTAATATAGGAGTTAACAACGTAACCGGAATCGCTGTGGCGGAAAATGGCAACTTGATAGTCGGAACCTGCCTTGATTACGAACTCCCCGGTCAATTAATCACATTGATTGATTCAGACCCAGCCCAAAAAGAAGTAAAATGCACCATCGGCGACACGTTGGAAGAAATATGCATGGGACAGGAGCTTTTTACTAATATCCAGGCAGATGGAAACGATATACTGGCCATTGCCGACTGTCGATGGGGTGCAACGCGTTTAGCGCCTATGGGGCCATTGCTCTCGACGGACGGCGGGAAAACGTTCTCCTGGATACGTTACAATTTGCCTTGTACTGGCGGAGCGCCGGCAGCTATTGGCCATGGAATAATAATAATGGAAGATCCTGCCAATCTGTCTGTGTATAAATACAAAGACAGCGATTTTAAACTCCCGTAATCAGGCAAATAGATTTAAAAAATAGAAAAATCAATTAACACAAATCATAAGAGAAGGCACTCGATAATTATCAAAAAGTTACTGACAACTTTAGGTGAGAGGGTACACGGACTTACAAACAGGAAAAATGCCTGAGAAAACCCCGCGGTGTCAAAAAATAGGA
>CAZYVR010000104.1:0-16041 GCA_964651145.1 uncultured Victivallales bacterium
CGGCAGAAAGGGACATCGGATATTTCTGGAAGCCGAGCGTAAGCGTCAAGATTTAATTCGTCAAAAAGAGCGTTCTTGAAATGATGGTATGCCAGGCCTCCGACCATTGCCGCATTGTCTGTGCAATATTTTTTTGGGGAGATGTGCACTGACATTCGGCTAGGCGCGGCTTTGGCCAGTTCCTCTCTCAACAAGGAATTGCAGGCTACTCCTCCGCAAAGGACAATGGAAGATGCGCCAAAGTGATTTGCCGCATCAATGGTCTTGATGCAGAGCGCGTCGACAATGGCCTCTTGGTAAGACGCTACAGTGTCGTAAAGCAGTTGGCCTTCAAGGTTTTTTCCGCCGCCGAGTTTTTCGCAGTGATAAAGAAGCGATGTTTTTACGCCGCTGAAGCTAAAGTTGAATCGATTTTTTTTATCTACTTTTTTGCCGGTTTTTCCAGTCAGAGAACGCGGGAAATTGTATTTTGAAGCATCGCCTTTAAGCGATATTTTCTCGATGACAGGCCCCCCCGGATAGCCGACATTAAGCAATTTTGCGGCTTTGTCAAATGCTTCTCCCGCGGCATCGTCGATAGTGGTTCCGACCACGCGCGCCTTGCCGTCTTCCGAAATAAGCACCAAGGCTGTGTGTCCGCCTGAAACAACCAGGGCAAGAAGCGGGTATGTATTTTTCTTTTCCAGAATTTCTGTTCCTGAATCAAGAAATGTTCCGTAAATATGCGCTATAAAATGATTGATCCCTATGAGCGGGATATTGTTTGAAGCCGCCAGTCCTTTGGCGAAGCTGAGCCCCACCAGAAGCGCCGGCATCAAGCCGGGACCGTTTGTCACAGCCACAGCGTCAATGTCTTCAAGGCTTTTGTCTGCCTTTTCCAATGCCTCTTTTACAACAGGCTCCATGGCTTTGAGGTGTTCTCTGGCGGCAAGCTCCGGCACTACGCCGCCATAGTCGGCGTGTTTGGCTATTTGTGAGGCCACGGCGTTGCTTAATACGCGCTCGCCGTCAAGCACGACTGACGCTGCTGTCTCATCACAACTTGTTTCTATTCCAAGAATCAGCGGCATATATTTATTCCATTATTATTCATTATTGGTTCAACTCAAACTTTGGAAATTACAGCCACAAATTGAAAAAGCAACAAAAGCAGCGATAATTTTGCAAATCTGCAAAGTTGCGCTATTTTAAATGTTCGAATGGTCGATTATAAAATTTTACACATACTGAAAAGACGAAGGGGCGTATATGAAATATGAACTTGAAAATACAATGGAGCCAAATCTGCTGAGAGACACATTCTCGTATGACAGAATTCCAGCCATCAACCTCGACGGAGAGGTTCTTGCTCCATGCATGCCGAAAGACATCTGGATCACAGACACAACTTTCCGCGATGGACAACAAGCCAGGCCGCCATACACCGTTGAACAAATAACAACTATTTTTAAGTTGTTGAACAAGGTTGGAGGAACCCGGGGGCTCATCAGGCAGTCTGAATTTTTCCTGTACAGCAAAATAGACCGTGAAGCAGTCGAAGCTTGTCAGGAATTGGGATTTGAATTTCCCGAAATAACCTCATGGATCAGAGCTGTGCCAAAAGACTTCGAGCTTGTAAAAAGCATGGGACTCAAAGAAACAGGCATATTGACTTCCTGTTCCGATTATCATATTTTTCTGAAACTTAAGAAAAATCGCAGACAGGCCCTCGACGGCTACAAGGACGTGGTTGCCGCCGCGCTCGAAAACGGAATAGTGCCGCGCTGTCATCTTGAGGATGTAACGCGCGCTGATATATTTGGCTTTGTGGTGCCGATGATTAACGAATTGATGGAAATGTCGCAAGATTCCGGAATCGATGTCAAGGTGCGTCTTTGCGACACAATGGGCTATGGCGTCCCTTATGCAGGCTCGGAGCTTCCGAGAAGCGTTCCGGCTTTGCTTAAAACAATACTTGACAATACAGACATTAAGTCCGAGCAATTGGAATGGCACGGACACAACGATTTCCATAAAGTTCTAGCCAACGCCGCTTGCGCATGGCTTCACGGTTGCTGCGCCGCCAACGGCACTTTCCTGGGATTCGGCGAAAGAACCGGCAATCCTCCAATTGAAGCTTTAGTTATTGAATGGATGGGATTGACTGGCATTCATGACGGCGTAGATCCAACCGCAATTACCGAAGCCGCTGAATATTTCAAGACGGAATTGAATTGCCACATTCCCTCAAATTATCCTTTTGTTGGCGTTGATTTCAATACAACACGCGCCGGGATTCATGCAGACGGATTGACAAAAAGCGAGGAAATATATAATATTTTTGACACTGACCGTTGGTTGAACCGTCCGTGCACGGTGGCAATTACAAACAATTCCGGCCTTGCGGGAGTAGCTTACTGGATACATACGCATTTGGGCGAAAAAGGCGCTGATATACGCAAGGACAATCCAGGACTTATAGTGGTCCAGGGCTGGATCAGCGATCAATACCGCAACGGCAGAATCACCAGCATCAGCGATGAAGAAATGATGAAGCAGTTGCGCAGCGCTATGCCAGAACTCTTTTAGCTATATATAAATGCTTAGGGGACTTGAAGAGCAATATAGCCATGAGGAAAGAGAACTGGCCGGATACGCCATCCGCAACACGCAGTCACGCGGACGGCGTTTTCCTGAACGCGACCACCCGTTCAGAACGGACTTTCAGCGTGACCGCGACCGTGTTCTCCATAGTCGAAGCTTTAGAAGGCTCGAATATAAGACGCAAGTGTTCTTGAATGGCGCCGGCGATCATCTTCGCACTCGCCTTACTCACACCATAGAAGTGGCCGCTATATGCAGAACTATCGCGCGCGCTTTATATTTAAACGAGGACTTGGCTGAAACAATCGCCCTTGCACATGACATGGGCCATACGCCTTTTGGGCATGTCGGTGAACGCATGATGAACAAGCTCATGGCTCAACATGACGGCTTTGACCATAACGATCAGGCTTTGCGAGTTATAGATCTGCTCGAAATAAAATATCCGGGATACGATGGAATAAACCTGACCTGGGAGGTTCGCAGCGGGCTTGTAAAACATCGCGACAAAAAAAAATCATATCTGGACGGGGAAGAGCTTCCTCTTCAACCATCGCTGGAATCGCAAATAGCGGACCTTGGCGACGATCTGACATATTACGGACATGATGTGGATGACGGTCTGGATTCCGGCCTTATCAACGAGGATATGCTCAGAAACATAGACATCTGGAACCTTGCCGCCGGGCGCGCTGCCGAATGCGGGCTGACCGAACAGGGCGGAGAGAGATTTCGCGCGTTCACTGTGCGTTGTCTTATTGACATGATGGTTAGCGACGCCATAAGGACTTCAGAGCGGAATCTTGAAAATTTCAATGTAAAGACATCGGAGGAGGCGGAGAATTTATCAGTAAGGACAATCGCTTTCAGCCAGGAATTTGACAGAATGACTTTGCAACTGCGCGAATTCCTTTATCATAATGTATACTTCCACAAAGAGCTGGAGAGAGTCAACAACGATGCTGCCCGGAGAATGGAAGAGCTTTTCAATGCGTACATAGCAAAGCCGGAACTGATGGGTGGCGCTGCCCAGACTAGAATAAACAAAGAAGGCCTCCACAGAACCGCTGCTGATTATATCGCTGGCATGACAGATCGCTTCGCTTTTTTGGAGCACGAAAGAGTTTGTAGGACTGTGTGACATTCTTTTGCTTAGGAGCAAAATCCTAACTTTGCTTGGGCTTGGTCAAGCGAAAAAAATGCGCAGGTCGGCAAAGGCTAAAGTATATAGTGTGTGAAGATTGCGCGACAGCGCAGAAGGCGCTTCGTTTTAATGCAGCCTTTTTTCGCTTCGCGTTGCAATAAGCTGGTATGCAGTGTGCTGTGCGGTTGCTTAATTGATGATTTCTGATTTTAAAATTTTTCCTTGACTTTTGGGATATTTAAGCTAATATCTTTAGGACGAGATATAAGGGAATCTACTTTAGAGCCACCGCAAATGCTTATGGCTTTTTTCCTCATTCTTTGGTTGCTTTTTTTATTCTGACTATTTGCCTTCTCTGGTTTTGGTTGTTGAATTAAAAAGAGCTTGATAAAATTATTAAACAAAGTCAATTGATTCTCTTTTTTTAATGAGGGATGCAGTTGAATTTTAAATCAGTAAAAAAGGAGACTTTTTGTATGACAGGTGTTTTTTGTTGCAAGCGGTTTTTTCATCCGCTTCTGTCTCTGGCAGGTTCCGCGCTTATTTCAATGTTTATTGTTGCCTCATCCAAGCTTTGCGCTGACGAAGCAAAAAACACAGAGAGCGTCACTACAATAAAAGTCGCAAGTTTTTTTAGGCCGAATAATCCTGAATATCCCACAACGCGCCGCCTTATTGATTTAATGAAAGAGCACCCTGATATTGGGGTTGAAAAGTGGGGCGGAATTAGTCTCCCTGGCGCAGGAAAAGCTTCGTTGATGATGTCAATCGCGGGAAAGACTGCTCCAGATGTCGGCCTTGCCTGGTTCCATATAATAAGGAACGAAATAAAACAGGGTTTTCTCCATCCCTTGAATGAGTGGATCGGCGAAGATAAAAACGGCAATGGCCAGATTGACGATGATGAGGCAAAATGGGAGCCATGGAAAAAAGTGCCCCTATTGTGGAGGCGCGTTGCAACATATAAAGGCAAAGTTTATGGTGTTCCGCTGCCGATAACAACAATTCAAGGCTTGACATTCAGAGTGGACATGGTTAGCGCGGCTGGCTTGGATCCTAATAAGCCGCCCAAAACCTGGGATGAGCTTATATATTGGTGCCAGAAGCTTACCGACCCAAAGAAAGTTGTTCCCGGCGCAATTGTGCAATACGGACAAAAAGGCATAGCCCTTGTGGCTTCCGGCTGGCAGTGGCTTCCCTGGATTCAATCTCAAGGTGGCTCTCCGATCGTGCAGATAAGGAAAAGCCCCAAGACAGGGAAGAAATACGAATTCAGTTCCGATGCCGTCAAATTTATCACGCCTGATGGAGAAGATCTGGCAAGCGTTAGTCCTGAATGGGACGCCAATTTTGCCTCAGCGAAAGGGATCAAAGCCGCCGGACTTATCCACAAATTGCGCTGGATGAAATGGCTTATTGATCCTAAAACAAAAGAGCCGGTAAATTTAACAGAAGAAGATTTGGTCAACGGCTATGCAATGATAGGAAGCCGCAAGCTTGAATTCGTCAAAGAAGACGTAATAACCGGCGTTGCCCGGGGACTCGCACAGCAAAGAGGGCAGGGGACTTTTGACTTGCTCGGACGCGGCGAGGTCGCAATGACATTTGCTTCAGTGGCGGATTTGAATGAAGTCGGCAATAGAGCCGGAGTTGACCCTTCTCTACTTAGCTGGTTTCCTTATCCAGCCGGTCCGGGAAAAGACGGCGAGCGCGTGGTGCAGATCCAGAATCATTACATTGTGATGTATGAAGGGGTTGGCGAACGTCCTAAGCCGGAGCGCGACAAGATTTGGACCGTAATGAGCGCGCTCAATGACACTAGGACTAGAGACAATGCCATTATCGACAAAGTGCTTTCCGGACTTACTCGTTTTGTAAGGCCGACAGACTTGGCGCGTTTGGGCTATGAGGAATACATCCGTGAAATACCAACCGCAATTCGTCAGAATTTTAAAGACATGGACGAAGGGAAAATAAAAACTTTCACGGAGCCGTGGATGGGGTTCTGGTTCACAATGGACGTTGCGATCAACCGCGAAGTTCTGGGCATAGTCACTTCAGTGACAGGAGAGCATTTTGATTTCAAAAGCGCGCTGGAGCATGTTGAGAAAAAAGCAAATTCAGGCATAATGTTTGAAACTCCGAAAGAGATTCTTGACCAGCGGCGTCCCTATGCCAGAATTATTTTCACTTTCATTGTCTTGTTTATCGCTGGTTTTACGTTTCTGATCATACGCTCACAGTTAAGGCGAAATAAGAGAAAGGAAGGAAGCCGCGGGGTTCACTGTAGTTGGCTTGCGTGGGGACTTGTGTTGCCCGCATTGCTTTTGATAGGCGTATGGCGATATTATCCTCTTTTGCGAGGCATGATCATGGCGTTTCAGGATTATAAAATAACAGGCGAAACAAAATTTGTGGGCCTTGACAATTTTATAGTGCTTGCGGCGGACAAAAGTTTCTGGATGAGCTTGGTTCGAACTTTCTATTTTGTGTTTCTGAACATGATCTTGGCGTTTACTGCTCCCATTATTTTGTCAGTGCTGCTTACGGAAGTTCCGCGGTTCAAAATCTTTTTCCGCACGCTTTTCTTTCTTCCGCAGATGTCAAGCGGACTGGTTATAGCCCTTTTGTGGAAATTGATGTACAATCCAACCCCAGCCGGTTTTTTCAACCAGTTGATATCTTATCTGAATTATATACCATTCGTTCATATTGAGACTCAAGCTTGGCTTTTGGATCCTAACCTCGCAATGATTTGTTGTGTGCTTCCCACTGTGTGGGCCAGCATGGGAATGGCAAGCTTGATTTATTTGGCGGCGTTGCACTCTGTGCCGCCGGACCTTTACGAGGCCGCGGATGTTGATGGAGCTGGAATCATATCGAAAATAGTCAATATAACACTCCCGACAATAATGCCGCTTATTATTATCAATTTTGTTGGAACGTTTATCGCGACTTTTCAGAATATGGGTAATATCTTCCTGTTAACTTTTGGAGGACCGGGTGAGGCGACAACCGTTGTCGGACTGAAAATCTGGATGGAAGCCTACAATAATTTGCGTTTCAGCATGGCCACTTCGATGGCTTGGATACTTGGCTCGCTTCTCATAGGCTTTACATATTTCCAGATACAATTTCTGAACAAGGTGGAATACAGGAAAGCAAAAGACTGAGTTTGGAAACAATCGCAATCGCAATTTGAATTTTAAAATATTACTTATTTGAAGGAGTTTATAATATGTCGCTTGTACCTAACGTAGGCAGGAAAGCATGGTCTGTCAGATTTTTTATTTTGTGGGTTTATTCATCATTAATAGTGCTTGGCGCAACGATGGTTGTGCCTTTCCTTATAACGATCACTAGCAGCACAACCAATGACTATGATTATTACCGCTTTTGGCCTGTTCCACGTTATTTCTGGTCAAGCAGTGACCGTTATGTAAAAGGAATAGTGCCTTACTTTAATTCTTACCGGAATTGGAGCGAGCAGATGAAGGCGTATATTCCGGATACTCCCAGCCATTGGACCTCTTGGCAGGTAATTGGACGAGATGTTCAAGCATCTGACAAACTGGCAGGCAAATATCTGGATGTAAGCGACAAGGAAAAAGAGCTGCAAAAGCTCAGAGCCGCCGATTATTCCGAATTCAGCGACAGTTATTCGTTGTTGGACACGGAGGTTGCTGTTCAAATGATTCAAGGCGTTACCTTTCTCCACAATTACTACGATGAGCTTTATGCTAAAAAATACCCTCAAAAAGCAGAAGATGCTTCTCGCTCAGAAAGACGCGAGGCCTCCCTTAAACTTTTGAGCAAAACTTGGGGCCTGCCTTTCGAATCGTTCTATAACGCCCAATTTGACACAGAAATGAAGTATCCTATGGGATTTCAAGGCTGGTTTCCACCTGTCGAGGATCCTAAATACAAAGATTACTTGCGTTTAAAAGTTGCCTATAAAGGTCAATTTTTTACTCCAGGAGTGCAAAGCAAATGGCTTTCGCATTTGGATAGAAAAAATATTGAGTATAAAAATTTGGAAGAGGTTTTTCCGGTTACGCAGGAGACTAAGGAGAATATTAGAAAACTCTGGATAAGCTTCAAGGCGGAAATTGCGCCAGCTTCACCGGCTTTGCCTTTCGCCCTCCGCGCCGTCTGGTACAGCTATCTGCAAAGCGAAGATGTCGAAGCAATGTTAAAATTGGACGCGGCAGATGAATTTACTATTGACACATACAATAAAATAGCTGGAACAAATTATAAATCACTGGAGGATACACCGTTTCCAGTTCCCGCGGTTTTCCCGAAAAAAATGCAGGAGCTATGGAACTCTTTTTTGAAAGAAAGATACCCATTGCGGCTTACATCTTTTAAATTGACCGCTGATTTGCAGAAACAGTATTCAGTGTTTTTGAAAAAAGAAATAAAACACCTCCGGATAGCCAACAAGCTTTTGGGCCGCAATTACACCAGTTGGAGCGAATTCAAGCTTAATGGAACGCCGTCATTTGGCGAATTAGAAGTGGATAGAAACAGACGCAGTATATGGAAGAATTTTGTTAAACAGTTGCCTGCTGACAAAAAAATAACTACTTCATCGGAGATTGAATACCAAAGATTTGTTTTAAAGAAATATGGCTCTCTTAAGAATATAAATAAAGCCTACGGATGGAGCTTGAAGCATATCAATGAGGCGTTCCCGCCCATTATGGACGCTTACACTGTGACGTTCCGGCATAATGAGATGGCTATGACTTTTATGCCAATATTTGGCAACTATTCGATAATCGTAGACTATTTGCTTTTGAATGCAAATGCGGTTCCTGTTACTTTTTTCCTTATCGCATTGACTATCATTTGCACTCTGACAATCAATCCGTTGGCTGCGTATGCAATGTCAAGGTTTAATTTGCGTGGGCAAACCAAGATTCTTCTTTTCATGTTGGCCACTATGGCTTTTCCAGCCATGGTCAGCGCGATTCCAGCATACTTGCTTATGCGCGACCTTGGCATGTTGAACACTTTCCTTGCCCTGGTGCTTCCTGGCGCCGCCAATGGCATGGCAATATTTATCCTGAAAGGTTTCTTTGACAGTCTTCCTCAGGAACTTTTTGAAGCCGCCACTATTGACGGCGCTTCTGAAATGCAGATATTCAGGATTGTGGCAATGCCTTTGGTCAAGCCTATCCTTGCAATCAACTGTTTCACAGCGTTTGTTCTCGCTTATAATGGATGGCAATGGGCTTTGATCATTTGTCAGAAAAAGAGCATGTGGACAATTGCCGTATGGCTGTATCAGGCAAGTTGTTGGTGGAGCAGCATGCCTTGGATTGTAAGCGCTGGCTTTGTGATTGCCTCTGTGCCGACATTCCTTATGTTTGTGTTCTGTCAGAAATTGATTCTTCGAGGCATTATCATTCCTTCAATGAAATAAAGAGACCGGCATGAAAATTACATTTCTTGGCACATGCTCGGGCACTGAGCCTGTGCCGGGTTTCCGGCATGTGTCATTTGCCGTTGAGCACAACGGCAAAATATTCTTTTTTGACGCTGGCGACAACTGCTCATATGCGGCGCACACAAGCGGAATAAATCTGTTGAAGACGCGAGCTGTTTTTATAAGCCATACTCATATGGACCATATCGGGGGGCTCCCGAACCTTTTATGGAACATAAGAAAAATAGACTCAGTCACAAGCAGCTCCGCAGAAAAAATCACAGGGAAAAATGTGGACATTTTTATGCCGCGTGCCAAAACCCTGCCAGCTGTTCTTGAAATGCTTTCCCATACCGAAGGTTATTTTAAGATTAACTTTAATATAAATGAACACATATATCAGGATGGCGTTGTTTTTGAAGAAGACGGATTCAAGGTGACAGCTCTTCACAACGGGCACTTTGATTTGCTGGACGGAAAATGGCAGTCATTTTCTTTTCTTATCGAGGCGGATGGAAAGTCTATAGTCTATTCCGGCGACGTGAAAAGCCTTCAGGATATTGAAGGCCTCATCGATGGAACTGACCTTGTGCTTATGGAAACCGGTCATCATCAGCCTGAAAGCGTATGCAAAGACTTGGTTGCCTCCGGCAGATCTTTTGAGAAGCTGGCTTTTATCCATCACGGACGAGCTATACTTGGCAACTTTGACGGCGAGCTGGAAAAGTGCCGGGAGATCCTTGAGGACAGAGTATTTTTTGCCACAGACGGATTGGTTTGCGAACTCTAGATAAAAACTTATTTTTTGCGAGGCTTTTTAATGACTTCAATTGCGGTATTGGCTGATATTCATCTTACAAGCAGCAGGGACACTGTTCAATATTTTTGTTGGAGCTGGGCTCTTGAGTTTTTAAAAAAGACGAAGCCTGACCTGATCGTTCTGGCTGGCGATGTCACAGCAGTCGGGACTGTCGAAACAGCCAGAATGATTCGCGATGACATTGAAAAGACCGGATTGCCTTTTCTTATAACGCTGGGCAATGCCGAAATCAGAACTCCGGAAGCCAGTAGTGAAGTTGCGGATATATTTGCGACGCCAAATCATTTTGCCAATAATGAATGCCTTGTCTTGACGCTTGACACATCAACTGGGGTTATCTCTGAAAGTGAAAGAAACTCTTTGAATATTTCCATTTCTGACGCCAATGGGCTGAATGTTGCGCTTGCAACCCATATGGCAATCCCCACTCTTGAGCAGGAAAGCCGCGAATGGCTTGAAGGCTTCCTTGCCAAAGCGAATGTTTCGCTCTTTGTGTGCGCGCATCGTCACCGTGAAGAAGAGCGCGTGGAAGGACGCGCAAAATATGTTATGATCCGCGGCCTCGACCCTGAAAAAGCAATTAGCGAGCCTCCGGCAATAGCTTTGTTTAAGCTGGAAAATGAAATTTGGAATAAAGAGGACATTGTTTATACCGAAGCCACTGCCTGTGATTGGAATGCGCTCGAGCGGCAGGATTTTATGGATAGGCTCGGAGTTTCTTTCCTGGTCGAAGGCGAAATTTTTTCTGATATGGATTTCGCCATATCTGAAAGGATTCCATGCATTGAGCTGAGAAATTGCGCCGCTAATCTTGACAGAAAACTGCTTCTTGCAAAACTGCAACTCTGGCGCGAAGCTGGAGGACGCTATCTTTCCTGGCACATGCCCAACCTTGTCTGGAATCCTGAAAAGAAATGCTTGGACGGAGTCGATTCCTGGCGGAGTTCCTGTGAGGCTATTGAGGAATTAGGCGTTCAGGGCGCGACTGTTCATCCGCCATATGTGCCTGTGGGTGAAATGGAAAAAGGAAGCGCGACAAGGGAGAGCATCGCGGAGGCAAGCGCGGAGCTGTTGTCTTTTGCGAAAGACAAAGGCATTGCGATTGCTTTGGAAAACTTGCATATGGAGGCGCATGAAAAAACGGACATTTTTAGACGGTTCGGCTATCTTCCCGATGAACTGATCGGGTGGCGCGATGAGATTTCCGCCAAGATGCAATATAAGATTGGCTTCCTGCTTGACTTGGGCCATGCGCGAAACAATGGCCCCTATTCATCCACGCACACTCTTGGAGAGTGGTTTTCCGCTTTCGGGCAAAATATAGGGGCGTTTCACATTCATCAGGTGGCTCCGGCAGAGAAAGGCGGAAACAAGACAAACCATGCCCCCATCCAATCCCTTTTCGGTCCGTTAATTTCATACGGAGCATTTTTGTGCGCCTGGAAAAGAAAGCAGATCAGCCATTGCCCTATATTCATAGAAGTCAGAGGCCAAAGCAATCGGCAACAAACTTATCTGAATATAAAGCAATATATTCAAACCGCAAAACGGGATTAATATGACGCTTTTTGGCCGACTTGCGCTGTCCGCATCCATTCAAGGAATGCTGGGGCTTTTTCATCGCCTTCCGGCGGAGCCCATGAGCCGAAATCTTCCTCTGGCGTTGGAACATAAGGGCCGCGTTTGACTTCGACTGCGATTGTGCCGGGTTCTTGAGACACAAAACAGTGGAAGATGTTCTCTTCCAGCTCCAAAGCGCAGACATTGCCGCCGGGGCTCAGTTCGCATCGGTTTGTCACTGTGCCGTTGTCATCGAAAACCAACACAGACACAGCTCCCTTAAGTATGCTCAAAAATTCCCATTTGTCTTTGGCTGAATGTTTGTGAGGCCTGATATATGTGTCTGTTTCAGCCGAGATGCACAGGCGGTGTATGTCTTCTTCCGCAGTCTGGTGCAGATTATGATGGGCGCGTCTTCGAGGGGATTCCATTGCTTTGGCTGTGAGTTCGTCAAAAAGTTCTTTTCCAAGTATTTTCATGGCAGTCGTTTGTCCCTTGTTTTATTTTTTCAAAACCGTTTTTCAAAAATAACGCGCCAATTTATATATTCAATTAATAGAGCGGTAAAGTTTTTCTTTGTTATCGTGCTTTGCGCCCTGACTTTTTGATGTTAAATTACAAAGAAATTATTAACATATGCGAGTGGGGAATTATGAGCGAAGAAAGAATGGAGCTGTTTTTAAATAGCAACCGCCGCGAAACCAGCGGCAAGTCAAACAGAACCGGGTTTCAGCGAGATTTTGACAGGATTGTTTTCTCGTCCTCTTTTCGCAGATTGCAGAGCAAGACTCAGGTGCACCCTTTGCCGGAGGCGGATTTTATTCATACCCGCCTGACCCACAGCATTGAAGCCTCCTGTGTGGGCCGTTCCCTTGCCGTTGTCGCAACGGGAAACACAGAGTTTGAGTCCTCATCCGAATCATGCGCTTCAATTGTGGCGGCCGCATGCCTTGCTCATGATATCGGCAATCCGCCTTTCGGGCACTCTGGGGAGGACGCAATATCCGAGTTCTTTATGCATGACGGCTTCGTTTTTCTGAAAGAAATGACCGACAGAGAACAGTCTGACCTGCAAAGCTTTGAAGGCAATGCAATGGGCTTTCGTCTGTTGACTCACACTTTGCCAGCGCAGTCGGAGCTTCTTGGCGGATTGGATTTGACCTTTGCCACTTTGGGCGCCTTTACCAAATATCCCAGAGAGTCAGGGCCAATTGGCAGTCCGACTTCGTGCCTCAAGAAATATGGCTTTTTTCAGAGCGAAAAAAAAATATTTGAGAGAGTTGCGGAAGAGCTTGGGCTGAAGAAAAAAACAATTGAGGGAAGCGATATTTGCGCATGGCAAAGGCATCCACTGGCTTTTCTAGTGGAAGCGGCCGACGATATATGTTATAAGATTATGGATCTTGAGGACGGATTTAAGCTGGGGCTTCTTTCATATGGGGAAATTGAGGAGTTTTTTAAATCCGTTATAGGCGAAGGGTTCAGCGCATCCAAGTTGAATAAGATAAAGGATGCGCGGGAACGGGTCGGCTATTTGAGGGCCAAAGCCGTAAACAGCCTGGTCGCGCAAACTGCGGAAGTCTTTTCCGGGAACATAGAGGAAATAATAAGCGGGGAATTTGAAAAGTCGCTGCTTGACGGAAATAAAGAACTGAAAGAAATAGAAGATTTTTCTTGCAAAAACATTTATTCTTACCGCAAGGCTGTCGAAATCGAAACAGCGGGCTTCGAGGTGATCGCAGGCTTGCTTGAGGCGTTTCTGAATGCTGTAACGCATGATTCGAAGCGAGATAAAAAAGTAAAAATGCTTATTCCAGAGCAATTTCTTCCTGGCAATGTTTCAGCGAACTCGTACGAAGCAACAATGAGAATAGTTCAATTTGTCTCCAGCATGACTGACACTTATGCAATTGACGCCTACAGAACCCTTAAAGGGATCAAGCTTCCTAATTACTGATTTTTATTATTCATCCTCATTGCCTTTTGACAGTTGCGCGCTGATGGTATTGGTGATAGATTACAGGTTGAGCATTACATAAGCCGCAAAAACAAAAGAGAAATTATGAGCAAAGTGAAAAGATTCGACGAATTGGGACTATCAGAAGAAACCCTTAAAGCAATTGTGCAGAAGGGATTCGAAGAACCGACCCCGATTCAGGCAGCCGCAATTCCATTGTTGCTGGCCGGCCAAAAAGACGTCGTTGGCCAGGCGCAAACAGGTACAGGCAAAACTGCGGCGTTTGGTTTGCCGATGATTGAAAAGCTTAAGCCAGGGTCTAAAAAAGTTCAGGCTTTGATTTTGGCTCCAGTGCGGGAGCTTGCGATACAGATATCGGAAGAGATTAATTCTCTTAAAGGATCTAAAAAACTTAGAATATTGCCTGTTTACGGCGGACAGTCCATTGACGCGCAACAAAGACGCTTGAAGCAGGGAGTTGACATTGTTGTCGGCACCCCGGGCCGCGTTCTGGATCTTATAAAGAGGGGCAATCTGGATTTGCAGCATTTGTCTTACGCCGTGCTCGACGAGGCTGACGAAATGTTGCAGATGGGCTTTATTGAAGACATCGAAGATATTCTGGCTGAAAGCAACGACGATAAAATGACCATGATGTTTTCAGCCACAATGCCTAAGCGCATTATGTCGACGGCTGAAGGGTTTATGAGAGAATTCGACGTTGTAAAAGTAGAGAAGCAACAGCTCACTACCAATTTGACCGAACAGATATATTTTGAAGTAAAACATGGCGATAAATTTGATGCCCTTACACGGATCATCGACATGGAGTCGGATTTCTATGGCCTTGTCTTCTGCCGCACCCGAAACGATGTGGATGACGTTGCCAGCCATTTGATTGATTGCGGCTATGCCGCCGAAGGCCTTCATGGAGATGTCTCCCAGGCTCAGCGCGAGAAAATTCTTGCAAAAGCCCGCAAAAAAACCATTAACATTCTGGTGGCAACTGATGTGGCCGCGCGCGGAATTGACATAATTGATTTGACCCATGTCATAAACTATTCCATCCCTCAGAATCCTGAAGCGTATATTCACCGTGTCGGCAGAACCGGCAGGGCGGGGAAGCCGGGAACCGCAATCACATTTGTTACCCCTGCGGAATATCGCAAGCTTCTTCATATACAAAAGGCTTCAGGCTCTGACATAAAGAAGGAAAAAGCTCCCAGCGTTTCGGCAGTAATCCACGCAAAAAAGAACAGACTTAAAGATGATATTGTCGAGTTGATTACAGAAGGCGCTCACACTGATTGCATAAAGCTTGCTAAGGAACTGCTTTTCAATAATGAACCGCACGACATTGTGGCGGCTCTGCTTAAGCATTCTTTTAAAGATGACTTTAGTACTGCAAGCTACGGCGGCGCGGCGGCAGGACAATCGGTAGACAAAGAAGGAAAGACGCGTCTCTTTATTGCGCTTGGCAAAAAAGACGGCTTTAATCCGAAAAAACTTGTCGATTTTCTTTGGGAGAAGGCAAGGGTAAAAAATAGAAAGATTCAGGAAGTGAACGTATTTGACGTTTATTCTTTTGCCACTGTTCCGTTTGCTGATGCTGAAAATATAATTCATATTTTTAAAGGCAAGCGCCCCTTTGTTGAAGAAGCCCAAAAAGTGGACAATGAAAAAGCAGGTTCAAAGGGGTTCGACGCATCCGAAAATAAAAAGAAGAAGAAGAAGAAAAAAACAGGTGATTTCAATGATTAATGTAATAGCGATAATCGAATTGAATGAAGGCTGCAGAGAGCAATTTATTGAAATATTTAACGCAAATGTTCCAGCGGTAAGGGCGGAAGACGGATGCATTTCCTATACTCCGACAGTTGATGTTGATTCAGGCTTCCCCATTCAAGAATGCCACCCCAATGCTGTGACTGTAATAGAAGCCTGGGAGAGCCTTGCGCATTTGGAAGCGCATCTTGCGGCTCCTCACATGTTGGAATACAAAGAAAAAGTCAAAGACATGGTTAAGTCGGTTTCCGCCATTGTCACCGAGTCGGCTCTGGCATAATACTGTTTTTGCGTTTGAAAAGCTGGCAAAAACAAGCTTTTTGAACGCAATTATTGCCTTGGAATGACAGTGAATTCCAGATTGGCGGAGTCTTTGGGGCAGGTTATGGAAACAGGGCCTTTTATTGTGTCAGCAATTAAGCTCTTGCCATTGCCTATCTCAAACACAACGCCTTTGTGAGCATTGTTTTCCACTATGATTTCGGCTTGCCCGTCGAAGCTAGTGTTTTGGTCAATTTCGTTGAGCTTGTTATTCAAGTCGGGCAATGTTGAATATTTATTCATATATCTTTTGCCTGCCAGTTCCAGTATGCGCTTCATTTTGGCCTCTGGCAGTTTTAGCGCGTCCATCGGCGAACTGGCATAGACGCCCAGCATTCCGTTGCAATCGGCTATTTCTTTGTTGATGTCTTCTATCTTCTTTTCTATATTGGCTATTTCGTCGAGTCTGGCAAAGTCAATTCCTGCTTTTATAAGGC
>CAZYVR010000105.1:0-15977 GCA_964651145.1 uncultured Victivallales bacterium
GGTCGTCCTCCACGTTTGTGACGATTGCAAGATGCGAGTCCATCAATATGTGGGTCCCGTCGCTCTCGTCAACCTCCGCCACAAATATGTCTCCGTTTCCGGAAGCTGACGGACTTTCTTCACCGCAAAGCTTTCCTCCTATCAGATAGCCGGGCTCCATGGAATTCTTTTTAAGGATGTGCGTCAACATGGCAGTGACGGTTGTTTTTCCGTGAGAGCCGCTGACAGCCGCTGTTCTTTTGTAAAGACGAGCGACTAACGGCAACAATTCGCCTCGCCTCAAGCAGGCTCGTCCTTGTGCTCTTGCATGCGCGAGCTCGGGATTGTGCTCCAAAACGGCTGAAGAATAAACTATAAGGGAATTTTCAGGACTTTCCGGCAGGTTGCTTTTTTTGTGTCCCTCAAAAATGCGGATGCCTTGCTTTTCAAAATTTTCGGTTGTCGCATTGCGCTTTAAATCAGAGCCGCTTACAGCAAAGCCTTTGTCCTTCAGCATCTGAAGCAAAGGAGCCATGCCTGCCCCGGCGCAGCCTATAAAATGTATTTGTTTGTTTTTATAAAGATTAAGGTTTATTTCCATTTTAAAGATCTTTCACCAGCTTCAGCACGGACTCCGCTCTTGATTTCCAAGTGTGGCTCTTTTCAGCCTTTTCTTTTCCTGCCTTCGCCATTTTCTGTCTTTTATCTGAGTCTGAGAGCAAATCATTTATTGTTTCAGGAACTTTTTCCAACTCACGCCATCTATAGAAAGCTATGTCTTTGTCTTCTTCGAATACTTCCGAAAGATAAGGATTGCAATCGCTAAGCACAGCGGTGCCGTTCAACATTGCGGAAAAGACCCTCTCATGCGAGCCGTTTGGATAAATTCCCACATTCATGACAATCTTTGATTTTTGCATCAAGCCCAAAATTTCCGAAAAAGGCTTTGCCGGGGAGACTTTATGGTTTTTAAAAAGACCGTCGGGCCAGTTATTTCCAAAAATATTCACACTTATCCCGTTTTCATCCAGAAGTGAAAGTATTTTATCCCTGCGAATGGCTCTTGTCATATTTTCTATTGCTGAAACAATTGGCGCAATTCCAATATAAGCGTTGCTGTCGCTCAGGTCAATGCCCAGTTCTTTTCCACTTTTTTGAAGCGCCTTTTCAAACGGCAAATTATTCCGGCTCAAAACAAGATCAAGAGCGGCAAACGCCCATTTTTGAATGCTGCCCCCAAGCATTTTTATATGTTGCAGGCTCTCGTTCTGGTCCATATAAGTGCCTGGAAACAAAATGTCGATGCTTTTTTCTTTCGAAGGAACAGGAGCTCCGGCGGAGCATCCTCCATGAGGAAGGAACGCTATTTTTTTATCTCCATGAAAACAATGATTAAGATATTCAACATGCGTTCGGTCAATGCAGGCGACAATGATGTTCGTAATGTTAAGCCTGTCAATAAAATGCGCGGGATGATCCACAAGAACAGCCACAAATGGAAAAGGCAGCTGTTCATGAAGGAGCCTGCCGTCGCTGGTTTTTATACAATGGCCAACTGCTCCAAAAGAGAGGACAAATTCGCATGATCCGCTTATTGCATTTCCTATATTGGCAGCCAGATGCTCTTGGTCGGTCAGATCAATATAGACGATTTCTTTGCCCAGCGCCTCAAATCCGCGCCCTATTTCCTCCGCAAAGACATTGACTGCATCGTACTGAAACAAGCCTTTGTAAATTGCGATTTTTCCCATTGCTTAATTTTGTCCGAATTGAGTGTCGTGCAGTTTTTTGTACGCTCCGCCTTTATTCAATAATTCCTGATGCGTTCCGCGCTCTATTATTTTGCCTTTGTCAAGAACAATTATCATGTCAGCATGCTGAATAGTGCTCAGCCTGTGGGCAATGGCAAAGACTGTCCGATTTTCCATCGCGTGATTCAACGCTTCCTGGACAAGGCGTTCCGTCACTGTGTCAAGCGCGCTGGTGGCTTCGTCCAGAATCAATATTTCCGGGTTTTTCAAAATAGCCCTGGCTATTGCCACGCGCTGTTTCTCGCCTCCGCTCAGCTTAAATCCTTTTTCGCCGACAATCGTGTCGTATCCGTCTTTATGGCTGCCGTTTACAATAAACTGATGCGCGTTGGCCAGTTTTGCAGCTTCGATTATCTGCTCTCTGGTCGCTTCGCAGCCATAGGAAATATTGTGCGCAATGCTGTCGTTGAAAAGTATCGCGTCTTGAGAGACAATCCCGATATGATCTCTCAATGAAGCTGTTTTTAAGTCCCTCACGTCCATGTTGTCAATTGTCACCGAGCCTGAGTCAACGTCGTAAAATCTTGCAATCAGATTTGCGATGGTTGTTTTGCCTGAGCCTGTTTCGCCTACAACCGCGACTACTTCGCCTTTCTTTATTGCAAAGCTTACCTCGTCAAGAATTTTTTTGCCGTCGTCATAAGAAAAGACAACATTGTTGAACGAGACTCTGTCTTCGAAGTTTTTCAGGTCGACCGCGTTTTCTTTCTCTTTTATGCTGGTATCGGTGTCCAGCAAATCAAAATATCTGTCGGCCGCCGCCATGCTCCGCTGCATGTAGACTGAAACTTTTGCCAGAGTTTTTATAGGGCGGTAAGCCATAAAGGCCGGAACAAGAAGGCCAGCCAAATCGGAAAGTGAAACTCCATGGCTATATGTGTAGATAAGAAAAACCAGCGTGGCAGTCACCGCCACCACTTCCATAAGTGGAGCCATAAGCATCTGCAGCTTCAAGGCGCGGACTACTGTGCGGAAATATTTGCGGTTTACATCGCGAAACTTGTTGGTCTCCCACTCTTCCATGTGATTGGCTTTGACTATCAGTATGCCAGTGAATACCTCGTGCATCCTGGAAACAACTTCCGCTATTTTCTTAAACGCGCCTTTGTAAATAGTCCTGATAGGCTTTCCCAGGAGCACCACGGGCAAAATGCAAAAAGGCAAGCCCACAAAAAGAATAACAAGCAACGAGTAATTGTGAGAGTTAACGCTGGTCCAGACTATCATTGCTAAGCAGGCAAGTATTTCGAGCGGACATCTAGTCGCGTCCGCGATGCTGTTTGCCACTGCCGACTCAATTGAAGCCGTGTCGTTTGTGCAGCGGCTTATCAAGTGACCCACATCCATTTTTCCGTAGAACTTCATGGACTGTCCCATCAACTTCCTGAAAACCTCGTTGCGCAGGTCAGTGATAACCTTTGTGCCGACCCAGCGCGTGAAATAGCGATTTACGTAAGTGGCAATGTTTTTCAAAATCCAGGCGACAACAAAAGCTATGATGTAAATGGAGAAGAACTGCCAAGACATGTTTCCGTCAATATTTTCGGAGGGAATGCTGAAGCTCGGCCATGCATTCCAAGTGATTTTTTCGTTTTCGATTTTGACGGGGAGTCCTGTGCTCTCGCAAAATCCTTTGAGGCTCTTCAGTTCTTTGACAACTTTTTGCTCTCCCCCCGGATTGACCAATTTTCTCACGGCTTCGGCTTTTGCTTCTTCCGTTTTGAAATCTTTGCTTTCCGCAACTTTTATTATGGCGTCAACTTGCTGCGGCGTTGAAATGCCTTTTTTTGAGCTGGAGCTGTTGTCCACGCCGCTGACAATGGGCGTGACCATCATCAGACTGCCAAAAAGCGAGCCGCCCACGATGAAGCCCGCTATAATTCCGACAGAAAGACGGAATTTGTACGGAGCCACATATTTTAGCAGCCTGAAATAGCTTTGTTTTTTGAATTCTTCCTGGTCCTTCGACATATTTTACTTGAGAGCCTTTTCTATAACAGAAACCACATGCTCGCGCTGTTCCGTTGTGGATTCAGGATAAATAGGCAATGCGAGTATTTTTTTGCATGTCTCTTCGCTCACAGGGAAGTCGCCTTCCTTATAGCCAAGATCCACAAAACATTCTTGAAGATGCAGAGGAACCGGATAATAAATGTCGCAGCCTACGCCATTGTCTAGCAAAGCTTTTTTCACATCGTCGCGTCTGCCATCCTGAACAAGCGCGGAAAACTGATTGTATATATGGCGCACTCTGTATTCAGCTTTGCAAGGCAGCAGAATCTTGTCGCCAATGTTAGCTTTTGCAAATATTGAGCGGTATTCGGCGGCGTTCTTCTGGCGCGCCGCGCTCCATGCGTCGAGGTATCTAAGCTTTATCGACAAGACTGCCGCCTGAATGGCGTCAAGACGGAAATTGCCGCCAATATATTTATGGTAATATTTCGGATTTGACCCGTGATTTCTGAAAATTCTCAGCAATTCCAGGCGCTCTTCATCGTTTGTTGTAACCATGCCGCCATCTCCGAAGGCTCCCAGGTTTTTGCTCGGGAAAAATGAAAAACAGCCATAATGTCCTATGCTGCCGATTCTTTTGCCTTCGTACTCGGCCCCTATGGCCTGGGCGGCGTCTTCAATCACCACCAGCTTGTGATTTTCGGCTATCTCCATTATTTTGCTCATGCTGGCCGCCTGGCCGAATAGATGAACAGGAATAATGGCTTTGGTCTTAGAAGTTATCTTTTCTTCAATCAGCTCAGGATGGATGTTGAATGTCTTAGGGTCAATGTCAACGAACACCGGTTTTGCGCCGACGCGGGCAATGGCTCCGGCTGTCGCGAAGAAAGTAAATGGTGAGGTTATGACCTCGTCTCCGGCTCCAATTCCTTCAACCATTAAAGCAATGAGCAATGCGTCTGACCCGGAAGACACTCCGCAGGTAAACTTGCTTTTGCAGTATTCCGCGCATTCTTTTTCAAATTTTTCAACTTTCGGGCCCAGTATAAAATACTGTGATTCACAAATTTCGCTGATTTCTTTAAGAATTTCGTCTTTCATCCCGGCATATTGCTGCTTCAAATCAAGTAATGGAACCTGCATTAATTAACTCCATATTTATATTTTAGCTTTTAAAATGAATAATATGCGAATAACATAACCCAAATACGCGCCTTTTCACCAGAACAGATCAAAATTATTCCTAAATTAATTCAAGTTTGTTCAAATTGCTTTTGGAGATTCCCGGGAAAATGTTATCTTATTGTCAATGACAATTTTATTTTGCAAATAGGACGGCAGATATTATCGAACTAAAAATAGAAAATGTGGCTTTCGGCGGAAGCGGCGTTGCGCGGATTGACGACAAAGTCGTTTTTGTGCCGGGAACAGCCCCCGGCGAAACCGTGACAGCCAGAATCGTTTCCGAAAAGAAAAATTACTCAACAGCCAGGCTGGTAAAAGTAATCGAGCCTTCTCCGCACAGGACGGACACAGTCTGTCCTTTTGCTTTGCGCCCTGAGTCAGAAATAACCGGGGCGGCCCCTGTCTGCCCGGGATGCTCCTACCAGCACATAGCCTACGAGGAAGAAGTCAGGATTAAAGACCAGCAGTTTCGCGAAATTCTCAAAAGACAGGCCGACCTCGACCCAGGAATATGCCTGCCGCCTCAGCCCTCCCCTGAATATATGAATTATCGCAATAAAATCACGCTCCACGCTTCCGTGGAAGAAGGCCAGACAGCTTTAGGCTACTTTATGGCCAACAACCATTCAATTCTGGATATCCCGGCCTGCCCGCTGGCCTGCCCAGCCATCAACAGCCTTCTGGAAAATGCAAAAAGCAATCCTGGATTCAAACATTCGCTCCACGACGGCATGAGCGTCACATTTAGGCATGCTGAAAACGATGAAACAACATATTGGCGGAACAAGCCTCCCAGAAACGCCAAATGGCTGAAAGAAAAAACAATAATCGGACAGATATCATCTCCGCTCGGAAGCTTTTTCCAGGTGAATCCAGGCTGCTGCGACATCCTTATATCGCTGGCGCAAAAAATAATAACGGAAGCCGCGCCCAAAAATATAATCGACATTTACTGCGGCACAGGCTTGTTTTCCGTCGCCGCCGCTCAAAAATGCCAGGGAAAAGTGATAGGCCTGGATTCTGACCCAAACGCCATCAAGGCCGCGGAATACAACGCAAAACAGCGCAGCCTCGACAATTGCGAATTCATTGCGTCCGACGCAGACAAAACAGCTCAAAAGGTTCTGAAAAAAGTCTCGCCGGACGAATCCCTTCTGATCGTGGATCCGCCAAGATCGGGATTAGGAAAAAAAGCAATAAGGAATATTGAAATGAGCCGGATAAAAACCATTGTTTATATATCATGCGCTCCAGACACTTTGGCGCGCGACCTGAAATTGCTGGCCAACACGGAATACAAAGTTGCAAGCTCGCAGCTTGTAGACATGTTTCCGCGAACTTCTCATTTTGAATCAATAACGCGTCTTGAGAGGAAGTGATGATGAAAGATCATCAAAAAGGACACAGAGAAAGACTGAGACAGAAATATGTTGCGGCAGGCCCCAAAGCGCTCCACGATTATGAAATGGTGGAATTGCTGCTTACATATGCCATCCCTCAAAGAGATGTGAAGCCGATTGCAAAGGAACTGCTAGCGCGATTCGGCAACTTCGCGGGGATTGTGGACGCGCCACTCGAAGAATTGGCCGAAATCAAAGGACTGGGCACAACTTCAGCCATCCTTCTGAAAGTAGTCAAAGAGGTTTCCCTGGAATATCTCGCCGACAAAATGAAGGAGAAAAACTCCCTTTCTTCGCCGCAGGCCGTCAGGAATTTCGCGAGAATGAAGCTCGCCGGATATCTGGACGAAGCGTTCATGGTTATTTATCTGAACACAAAAAACCATGTCAACGATTACGAGATAATCCAGGAGGGCACAATAGACCAGGCAATCATATACCCAAGAACGCTAGTGAAAAAAGCTCTCGCAAAAAATGCCAGCGGCGTCATTATTGTCCACAACCATCCCAGCGGCATATGCGAGCCGTCGGGCGACGACAAGAGATTGACCGACGCAATCAAAAACGCTGTCCTCACAGTCAATATCAGGCTAATCGACCATATCATAGTGGGCAAGGCGGGCTATTTCAGCTTCGTCGAAAACAAAATCTTATAAAACGGCTTGACTCGCCATCGCGCTGCAATATTCGATTCTTTGCCGCTTAAGTTTGTCGTCATGGGATTGACAAAAGCCTCTTGCAAAGTTAAACTTAACTCAGCGGCGCAATTTGTTTCGCAATAATATTCAGCATATGAAAAGCCGCGCGATAAGCTTTGAATATGTGAATTAAACAAACTAAAAAATAGTCGCTCGCATTTATGCAAGATGAAAAAACTTAAAACAATAGGCAAATACGACGTTATCAGAACTTTGGGCGTCGGAGGAATGGGGACAGTTTATCAGTGCATCGACCCCGATTTGCAGCGTTTCACAGCTATAAAAGTGCTGAATATGAAAGGGCAGAAAGCCAACGCTTATGCCTTAAAAATGCGCTTTCTACGCGAAGCCCTGACCACAGCCCAACTCCAGCATCCGAGCATACCTCCAGTTTATGAGGTGGGCAAAGATGAAAATGGACAGATATTCTATGTGATGAAACCTATTGAAGGTCGGCCTCTAAGCGTTATCCTGGAAAGCCTTCGCTCTGGTGACCCCAAGGCCAAAGAGGAGTTCGACCTGTTCCGACTCACGCAAATACTCTGCGATATCTGCCAGGCCATTCAGTACGCTCATAACAAAGGCTATATACACCGCGACTTGAAGCCATCAAATATTTTTGTGGGAAACTATGGCGAAGTCTATGTCATTGACTGGGGATTGACAAAAATCATAAAGGAATGCATCAATCAGGAAAAAATATCAAAGTTAAGGGATATGCGAGAAAAATTTGATATTGCCCCTGATATAAACATAAACACTCCCGACGTAACACAGACAGTGCTGATTGAAGATGTTATGCGGACAAAAACTTATGGATGGGAAGAAGAGGGCGGAGCTGCCACAGACTTGCTTGAGGATGCGCTTGCCACTCGGGAAATATCCCTGAATGAATTGTCGGTGACACGCACACTTTTGCTTGAAGACGCGTTACTGACCAAAAAAGAAGAAAAAGACCTTGCGCGCACTCTTACAATGCAAGGCAAAATAATGGGCACGCTTTCATATATGCCGCCGGAACAGGCTTTGGGCGACATTGAAGGTCTGGGACGCGAAGCAGACATTTATTCGCTTGGCGTCATACTTTATGAAATGCTTACCCTTGAGCTTCCTATTAACTCCACTAACCTTAAGGAGGCTGTGGAGTTAAAACTCAAAGGCGAGATATTGCTTCCTGAATTCAAAGCGCCTGAGCGTAATATTCCCCCGGAGCTTTCAAATATAGCAATGCAGGCAATGAATCCGATTCCGGAAGAGCGCTTCAGAAACGCAAGGGAATTTAACAATTCTCTAGAATACTGGCTGGAAGGCAAATCCCGCTTCAGACGCGCCAATAAGCCCTCTCTGAACCAGAAAGACTTCAAGACAATTCCCAAAAGCGCCGAGTTGGCATGGGAAATAAGCTCCGACCATATTGCCACACGAGAGAACAAACAGGATGAAAACGCATATCTCATATTCAAAGACGATTTTATAGGCGATGTCCTCTTTTCCGCAGACTTCATTGCATACCCCGAGGATGAAGACGAACGCGATGGAAAAATAAACGAATTTTCCATAGTCATGAACGCCACAACTCCAAAGCCATGGAAAGGCTACATGGATGGATACACCGTGCATCTGGGAGCCGACAACAATACTCGCGCGTACATATCCAGGCACGGCGTGGAGGCGCTTTCAAATGAATACCTTACAATAGAGCCGCGCAAGCGCTATCAGTTGGAGGTGGAGCATTCCGGCAGCAACATAAAAGTAAGCCTGAACCGCCAGATAGTGCTGCTTTACAAAGAAAGCTCCCCGTTGATAGGCGCGCAGTTCGGATTTCTTCACTGCGGAAAAAATATCATCTTTTCAGATATTAAAATTCGAACGCGAGGACTTCCAAACAAAGTATCCGCTTTGGATGTGCCGGAAGCGCTTATGACCGAAGATTGCTTTGAAGGGGCCATGAAGCGCTTTATCGCAATCTCGCAAGGCCACAAGAACCGCTTTCTGGGCGCCTGGGCGCTTTACCGGGCCGGAGTTGCGTCTTATCTGATGAACCGCAAACGCTCAGACGCCATGTCTATCTGGAAGCCTATGAAAAAAGGCCCTTACTCCATATTTGAAAAACTCGGAAGGGCAAGCATAGAAATTGAAAACAAATCCCCGGCAAAGGCAATAAAAATTATTGACTCAATTATTTCCGACGGCTTGCCCGTGCCAAATCTGGAGCCTGTGGCTGACATTGTTTTCGCGCAAACCCAGCAATCTTTGCGGCATAAGCCAAAGACGGAAAAAGAATGGAATATTATTGACGGCTGGGCAAGGCTCGCCCTAAAATTCGGAGAAAGATTGCCAGACAAGCAAGGCATGACCGTGTCAATACTTTGGCGTTGGCTCCTCCTGGCCCTTATTGAATATCCCAAAAATCTTTCAGGATGCATAAAGTTCTTAAGAGAAGTGTTTGGAGAAGGGCACGGCGATTTTGCCGAAACTTTAACAGCGATTGAGCCTCTAATGACAATATTGAAGCGCAGCTCCAAAATGTCAGGGCACGCATTTCTAATGGGCAAAGTAATGCGGCTGATTCTTAATTATGACGACAACCTCGGCAATTTGGAAACGCTGGCAAGATTTTACCTGAATTCAGGGCACGTCGACGCCGCCGAAAAAATATCGGAACACATTTACGCGCTTTGCAAAAAACACGAATGCGAGATTCCGCCTTTTCCTATCGCTTTTCTCGCATGCAAAGCCTGGATAACTCAGGACGACAGGGCATCCGAATTGATTGGAGCCATGATTAATTATTCAACCGAATGGGGCGTTCCCGACGGACGCCTGATGCTTGGACTGAATCTCTACAGCTTGGGACAAAAAGACGAGGCGCACGCCTGTTGGCGGGAGCTTGTGAGCAATAAAAACGCGATATCCTACAACCGCCATCTTGTGGCAAAAGGGCTGCTTGGAGAATTATGCCCCGACCCTGTCGAGGCAGGCGTGCCAAACCGTTCTGACCATCGACTTCTGTATTGCCTCTTCGTGGGGTACAGGCATTGCATTGACTGGGAATTTTCTATGGATGAAAAATGCCGCCAAGTAGCTGAACAGCTTCTAAAGCAAGCAGTGAAGCTTATCCGCCCCTCTTATGACGTATATTCCGCAAGCGATATTTTTTTCCGCGTGCCTTTGGAAAAGATGGGAGCCTCAATGCTGTCAAAAACAAAACCCGAGCCTTTGGCAAAAGCTGAAAGCGCATGGCTTAAAGAACTAGCCATGGCCGCCTCGGCGTCAAAACCCGAAGAATTCAGCAAAACAACTTCCATACGCAAGCTTTCCTCGGTCTCGGCCTCCATTGGAAAAGCATAAATATTTATAACACATCACTCTTTGTTCTGAATAAAAAAAATCAAATAAAGCCCGGCAATCGGACTTTGTCCGGGCTCGGTCCAGCGAAGAATGCGCTGGTCGGGGAAGCCGAAAGCATTTGGCGTATAAAAGACTCCGCGACAGCGCATGAGGCACGTTGCTTTAATACAGCTTATTGCAATGCAAAGCCGCAATGAGCTGAAGCTTGCAATTCGCAACAGCTTTCCCAAAAAAAATAAAACAAAGCCCGGCACATTGCAAATATTTATACCGTTTTGCAAAACTTTTAAAATCTTTCCGGCCCTCTCTATATCCTTGCCTATAAACATCATGGCATTCAATTTTGCATAACGGAGCCAGCTCTTAGCCTGCCAGTTTCCCGTCCTTTGTTTGACGCTCAGTCGTTTGGAAAAGACAGACGTCTAAGCATAAAAACAAACAAAGGAAACAAAATTATGGCAACATACAAGAAAATACCGTTGACGGTAAATGCCGAAACAGCGGAAATAATCGACGCCTCGGACGGAAGCAGGATTGTCTCAGACAATCTTCCATCTCTTTGCTATGGAGAAACCGTGATCTTATGCGTCTCATTCGTGGATTCAAATTTGAGTCCTTGCCTCTTTAATTCCGACGACCAGTTCGAATTTTCTATGGACAAAGATTTTGTCCATGAAATCAACGGCGAAGACGACCCGCTGATGGCTTACTCAGCAAACAGCCAGGTGGACATTCTCGGAGACTGGACCGACATCGACAGAACTCAAGGCAAAATTTCAATAAGAGTTGATTGCCTCACCACAGGATTCGCCGAAAAAATCGGAAGCTCCGAACAAATAAACATATGGATAGAAATAAAAAGATACATCGCCGGCTCTTCCGCCATGTCCGAAATATTAAGAAACAAAGCCTATGCAATTAATACGGTAAGAAAGAACGAAGGAATTCCAACATCAGCCAGCCCCGAATATTATGACACTGCGGCCGTCAATGCATTGCTGACTGGAAAACAGGCCATTTCCGAAAAAGGCGCGGCAAATGGATACGCAGGGCTTGACGAAGTCGGAAAAGTCCCCAGCGCTCAGCTTCCAGCCAGCGGCTCCGGCGACATGCTGGCAACAACCTATGACCCCACAACCAAAGCGGCTGACGCTTTCGACATGGGCAATATGGCAGAGGCCACAGACGCCAAAATAATGACAGCCGCAGAGCGCGCAAAACTGGGCAATGCCCCGGACGACACAAATGCCGCCCTTGCCGGAAAGTCGGCAACAGACCACACGCATGGCGAGTTGCATAGCCACACGAACAGCGCCGCTCTTGACAATGTGTCGGACGCCGGGGATGGCTCTCAGTTTCTAGCCGATGACGGCTCGTATAAAGCTGTGTCAGCCAGCGGCTCCGGGGATATGCTGGCAACAACCTATGACCCCACAACCAAAGCGGCGGACGCTTTCGACATGGGCAATATGGCAGAGGCCGCAGACGCAAAAATAATGATAGCCGCAGAGCGCGCAAAGCTGGGCAATGCCCCGGATGACACAAATGCCGCCCTTGCCGCAAAATCAGCAACAGACCACACGCATGGCGAGTTGCATAGCCACACGAACAGCGCCGCTCTTGACAATGTGTCGGACGCCGGGGATGGCTCTCAGTTTCTAGCCGATGACGGCTCGTATAAAGCTGTGTCAGCCAGCGGCTCCGGGGATATGCTGGCAACAACCTATGACCCCACAACCAAAGCGGCGGACGCTTTCGACATGGGCAATATGGCAGAGGCCGCAGACGCAAAAATAATGATAGCCGCAGAGCGCGCAAAGCTGGGCAATGCCCCGGATGACACAAATGCCGCCCTTGCCGCAAAATCAGCAACAGACCACACGCACGGCGATTTGCACAACCATACAAACAGCTCAACGCTGGCGGCAATCCCTGACCATGCTGCAGCTGCAACCGGACAAGTGATAAAAAAACAATCAGACGGCTCGCTGGGATTTGAAGCCGAAGCTGGCGGCTCGGTGGACTTGTCGAGCATTCAGAACAATCTTTTAACTCTTTCAATATTGGCAAACGCTAATCAACATGGACTTGACAAAGGTTTTACCGATAACTTCGCGAATGAAGTGGGAATTGCGACAAAAACAAACGCAACTTACGATGCCACCGGTGATTATTATGCGCCTACGCCACCAGCCAGTTCAGACGTAACTTCAGCCGGAACAATCACAAGCTCAAGCGGAGTAGCGGCAAGTTGTCACGATAATAACACAGGAACTTATACTACCCTGGCGGGAACGTTTGGAACACAGTATGTTCAATATGATTGCGGGTCTGGCAATACAAAGAGTTTTAGTAAAGTCAGATATTATACCAATGGAGATACAAACAACCCCATTGGCTACTCTATAAAAGGCAGTAACGATGGAACAAACTGGACAACTCTGCTTGCAAGTACGTTGGCACTCTCCTCAGCATGGCACGATTTGACATTCACTGCGTCCGCGCAGTATCGGTATATTCGATTTTATTCCACTTCATCAACAACTATGAATACAGAAACACAGCGCGTTCCAGAGTTACAGTTTTATGCAGTTGGCACATTGCCAAATGTTACGTTGATTTCCACGTCAGCGGAAGCCCTAATTGAACCCACAAGCGCAAGAATAATGCTTATGGTCTATCCGATTGATTCAGTCACAATAAATACAGATGTGCTCGTATATGTCTCGCTTGACAACGGCGTAAATTATGAACAGGTGACGTTATCTAAAATTGGCGACTATTCAAACACAATACAATTGTGGGCAGGAACAGAGGATTTAATTGACCGAAGCGACAAAACTATTAAAATTAAAGTGACAACCGCAAATAACAAAAACATAAGATTGTACGCCTGGGGCGTGCTCTGGAGCTAAGGAGAAAAAAATGGGACAGGAAATAATAGGCGGAATACAGACAGGCGACGAAACGGCAATTAAAAAAATAGAATTGTTGTGGGGAAGCGCAAAAGAATATCAAGAAAAACAGCTTGACTCGAACGGCTACACGGCAATGCGCTTCAAAGCCACCTCTGGCGGCGAAAAAGCGCAAGCCAATGTTGATTGGGTTGCGCAGATTTGGACAGACTACAAGACGCGCAAAACAGCTCTTGAATTGGGCAATGCCGTTTCATTTGATTTTTCAAACAACGGCAACATGCCGCATGACTTTTACGACGCGGAACAGGAGCCCACATCATGACAACATTAAAAGGACTGTGCAAGAAGTACGAGCTTGAAGCTGCTCCGGAATTTTGGCAAGCTCCGGAAAACGCGATTCAGGACATTTTCAACGGCGCGGGCCCGGATTGGCTGCCAAAATGGGGACGCGACATTTTGAGCCAGCTTCTAAGGCTATATCAAGGCGCGTTTATTGTCCATGACTTTGACTTTGCGATTGCCGACAAAACGGAAGAAGGCTTCAAGAAGGCAAATGAAAGAATGTGGAAAAACATGAAAAAAATACTCAACAAAGAATATCCGTTAAGCAAGTGGAGCCTGTGGCACAGACGCGCGCAGTGGCATTGGCGAGCTTTTGCCGCCTATCGCGCATGCGTTCGCTGTGGCTGGCCTGCATGGCTGACTGATTGATTGAAAACCACATAAAAGGAGAATAAAATGGAGAACATACCCGCGGAAGTGGCGATTGCTTTAATTGCCGGGCTGTACGCCGTCATGATTTTGCTAGGCAATAAAATGGAGAAAATATGGCAGGCAATAAGCAACATAAAAAAGGACTACGTTGAGCACGAAGTCTGCAAAGAGCGCCGCGAACAATGCGCATGCTGGCGCGAAATAGAAAACATAAAAGAAAGGTTGAAAAAATGACGAAAGACAAATGGATAGAAGCCCTTGCGCTAGCGGCGGTCATATTTATGGCCGCAGCAGCTCTGGGTTTGCTGACAAGTTGCCGGAACATTCAGGCATACAAGTTCTATGAATCCGGGAAGCTAGCAGAGGCCGTATACACCGACGAGGTAGCTCCGCAGTGGAGCAACAAAGAGGCATTGTTTAAGACGGGCAATATTGGGATTAATCTTTAATCTTCTTCCAAATATTCATTGAACACTTCAGCCGCGGCGCACATGTATTCCTCTATTTCATTTTCGGACAACACAGATATGTCCTCAAAAAATTTAGAGACTCCAGATTCGCCGGATTCGCCGAATTCCACAACAAACACCGGATAGTCGTTGTGATGGACAAACCAGCGTGTCGCTTTTATATCTTCCCCAATTGTCCATTCTGGAATTATATTTTTTCTGTCTTTTTGCATATTTCTATTGCCCTTTTTAGATTCTTAAACAAAAAAAGCGCCGCCAATTAAGCCGGAGCCAGCCAACTAAAAAGTTGTATTAGTGAGACTTCATATATTCTAATGCAGGTTTAGCTAAAAATCCACTTCGATTCCCTGTTGATTTATAAGTCTTAAAATAATCGTCCCATTGGTTCCGCCAAAAGTCCAATGCACGGGCACGGCGGCAACATTTGCCTCTTTTAGCTTCGCTTTAAAACAACCAGCGCTTCTGACGTCAGGCCATGCGAGCTGTCGCGCAATCTTTTGTACGCCAACAGCTTTCAACTTTGCCAACCAGCGACTCCGTCGGCTTTTTTATTTTTCAGAACTTTTTGCGGCGCCGTAGGTTGCGCCGCAAAAGTAAAAACTTCTATTTTTTCCATTTGTCAACTTGCAATATTTCTTTTATAGCTTAGATTAAAAATTCTTGCGTTATCTATTTGATGCATTTTATTTCATGTTGCGGGGTGGAGCAGAGGTAGCTCGCCAGGCTCATAACCTGAAGGTCGTTGGTTCGATTCCAACCCCCGCTACCATTTTATATTCAAGTCCGTCTTATGGCGGACTTTTTTATTGCACGCATATCCCCTTGCATCAAAGGGTTTTGCAATAATTCTCATTTCCGAGAGAGAGCCTCCAGTGAAGCGTTTTTTAACAAATTTTACCCCTTTTGCTCTCTGTGTCTCCAGTAGTGACGGACCAGACCGTCAACAAACAGCGGAGAGAGATTTGGTGTTTAGTCGTTAATAGTAAAGAACTTTCAGTTAAGATTAGCACCTTTCTCTATTTCCCAAAGTTCGATTTTTGACGCAATTGGTGTCACTGAAAATGGAAAAAAACGAACCGAAGTCCTTCACTTGACGGACGCATGGAGGCACTTTGAATTCAAAGCGGACAGTGAAGAATTCGAAAATCATAGAACTTGGTGTGCAAGTTTGAGTCCGTCACTTTAGTTGTTTTTTTTGCTGCTCCTTTTTCTTTCATCGGAGGCCGAAATAAGGCCAGGAAGACAAACACCGCAAAGCCGACAATGATTCCGGTCATATGAGCCACAGGAACCGGGATAAAGTCTCCGGGACGACAAAAAAGTGTTACGCCGCCATAAAGCTCACATAAGATTTTTCCAGCCAAGCCGCCCAGCAGCAGTATGAAAAGAGCTGTCGGCAGGCGTTCTCCGGCAATAAACGCATGTTTAAGACAGAACAAAACAAAAAAGACAAAGAGCGCGGTGTCAATACCCGACAAGCCGCGATAAGAGCTAATTT
>CAZYVR010000106.1:0-15947 GCA_964651145.1 uncultured Victivallales bacterium
CTTGTAAAGGCTGAAGCTCCGCCAATTGCCAGAATTCTGTCGCCTTCACATAATATTCCGCCTTTGTCAATGTTTTCAGTCGGCGTCAGGCAATAATCGGTAATATATAATCTACGTCTGGTTTTCATTTATTTATCCGCCATTTCCTTTAGTCAGCGGCAATAATATGCAACTGCATGATGCCAAAGTCAATCGTCCTTAACGCGACCTTTCCCGTTTATTGCTTTGTTAATTATTTAACGAATATTTTCCAAAAAAAAAAACAAAAATCTTTTCAAAACTAATTTGCTTCTTTCCCCGATGTTGCTAGATTGAATATTGTCGCCTGCAGAGGGATGACTAAGGGGTTGTTAATAACTTGTTGATAAGTCGTTAAGGGATGAATTACGTATTGCGTAACTCGCTGAAAATAGCCATAGTTATCTAAAATTGAGAGATAGCCGTTCCAGCGCATCGACATGTTGTTAGAAAAAGTTGGGAAAGTTTGCGCTAAAAAAAGATTAGCCTCAAAATAAAAGTAATTGCAATTGCGCATTGATAAAAAGGCTTATCTCCAATATAGTAGCGGGAGCCCATGAATTCTGGTTTGAGCGTTGTAATATTTGCTCTATGATATGGATATTTGACTGAATGTTAATAACTTTGATAGGCTTCGGGTATATAAGAGGCAAGTAAGGAATAATGTTGGAAGAAAAATACGATGTAAATAACGCATGGAAAGAAGCATGCAATATAATAAAAGAGCATATTTGCGGAGAAACTTTTGACCACTGGTTTCAGCCAATTGTGCCGATCGCCATCAAGGATAACAGCATTATTCTTGGAGTTTCGGACGACTTTTTTGCGGACTGGTTCAGGGATAATTATGAAGATATCCTTTCTTCCGCTCTCCATAAGGTTATTGGCGAGAAAACAAGCATTGCTTTTGAAACTGGCTATTCTCCTGAGGAAAAAGAAATTGATCTGCTTGATAAAGTTGAAGCCGTCAGCCTCAAAGGAATGTCCGTTTTGGAAACCCAGGTTGCGGCTCAAGCCATACCCAACTGTTTGTTGCGCCATACATTTGGAAACTTTGTTGTAGGCGAAGAAAATCGCTACGCTTACACTGCGGCCATTACAGCGGCGCAGACACCCGGAGGCGTTTACAATCCACTTTACATATATGGCGGAACCGGGTTGGGCAAAACGCATTTGCTTCAAGCAGTGGCGCATGAAGTGCTCCAGGCAAACCCGAAAGCAGTCGTTGAATATATCACATGCGAAGAGTTTTTGAACAATTATGTTGATTCGCTCCGCATGAAAAAACACTCGGAATTCAGAAATCGCATAAGACAGGTAGATGTGTTGCTGGTGGATGATGTTCATCAACTGGCAAATAAAAACCAGCTTCAGGAAGAGTTTTTCAACACTTTCAACTCTTTGTACAACTCCAACAAACAGATCATTCTTACTTCGGACAAACAGCCATGCGAGATACATGGACTTGAAGACCGTCTTGTTTCAAGATTCGAATGGGGCATCACCACCGAAATAACCACGCCTGAACTCGAAACCAGACTGGCTATTTTAAGGATGAAGCAGGAGGAGCATTTAGTCAAACTCGATGATGAAATATTGTTTTTTATTGCCTCAAGAATATCCTCGAGCATACGCCGTCTTGAAGGCGCGCTTCTGCGTCTGGTGGCCTTTTCTTCCGCTATGTCCAACTGCAAAATCACAATTGCCAAGGCTGAAGAACTGTTAAGCAAGCTTCTTGAAGAGGAAGTCAGCAATAAAAAAGTTTCAATTGAAAATATTCAGAAAAAAGTGGCGGATCATTTCGACCTTCACATACATGATATTTTAGGAAGCAAACGTCCAAAAAATATTGCCGGGCCAAGAATGATAGCAATGTATCTCACCAGGCAACTCACTGACATGTCCTTGCCCGAAATAGGGATGGCTTTCGGCGGCAGAAATCACGCAACAGTTATTCACGCCGTCAAAAAAGTGACTTCAATATGCAACAAGGACGAAGACACAAAAAGGACAGTGGCGCTTCTCAAACGCCAAGTTCAAAATTGACGCTTCTGTTCTTTCAAAAAAACCGATGCCTTGTCCAACAAAGCTTCCTGCCATTATTCATTCAATAATCAAGGATAATTTAAAAAAATGAACGCCTGGAATCTGACTGAATTGGAGAAATGCCCGGAATACAAAACCATAGCAAGCGACGGCTCCGTGAAGGCGGTTTTGTTTAAGAATGAGCCTTTCCACGGGAAACCCACTGAAGTGTTTGCCTATATGGGCGTTCCTGAAAACGCAAGCGATTCCAAGCCTGTTCCAGGCATGGTGTGCGTTCATGGCGGAGGCGGAAAAGCATTTAAAGAATGGGTCGAACTTTGGACAAATCGCGGTTATGCCGCCATATCAATGGACTTTGGCGGCATGGGAATGGATGGGGAACGCCTAAAAAACGCCGGGCCGGAACAAAGCCACGAAGCCAAATTTGCAACAGAACTGGAATGGGAAGACCTTTGGACATATCACGCCATAGCCGCAGTTCTCCGCTCTCACAGCCTCTTGAGAAGCCTGCCAGGAGTTGACGCAGAAAAAACAGGAGTGACAGGCATAAGCTGGGGCGGATATCTCACTTGCATCGCGGCCGGGGTTGACAGCCGCTTCAAGTGCGCAATCCCTGTTTATGGATGCGGCTTCCTCCAAAACAACAGCGCCGAAGAATGGATGGATATTTTTGCAAAAATGACTCTGGAGCAGAAAAAACGCTGGCATGAGCTGTGTGACCCTTCAATATATTTGCCAAACGCAAAAATGCCTATCCTTTTTGTGACGGGAACCAATGATTTCGCTTATCCAATGGACAGCCTTAAAAAAAGCTGCTCCCTGCCCCAGGGAAAAGTCAATCTCTGCATCAGGCTGGAAATGGATCATGGACACGAAGCCGGATGGGCTCCAAGGGAAATAGAAACGTTTGCCGGAAGCGCATTCAATGGAACAGAGCCGCTTCCTGAACTCGGAAAACTTTCGGTGTCCGCAAATAAAGTCTCAGCCGTCTGTAAAAGCAAAAAGAAAATTAAAAATGCCTTTCTGTTGCATACCTGCGAAAGCAAACGTTGGCAGGACAGAAAATGGCATAAGTCCAACGCCGAATTAAACGGCAACAAAATCTCCGCCCAATTGCCTGAAAACGCTACGGTCTGCTTTCTGGCTGTCGAGGATGAGAATGGAGCCTACGCCAGCTCTCCTCACGAAGAGCTGTAATTTTTTTGGCTAAAAACTTTTGACATATTTGAGATTTGCCAGAAAATACCCCAGAGCCGATACTCCGGCGGCAATAAAAGGAGTTGCCAGCCAGCCAGCGGAAATATGGGCCAAAGTCCTGTAGTTCACTATGTGCGCGCCCCTTATAAGGCCAATGCCCAGCAAAGCTCCGACTATTGCCTGGGATGTGGACACCGGCACTCCTATCATTGCATAGATATGAACCGTCACTGCGTGTGAAAGCACGCATATAAAAGCGGTGAACGCGTTGAGTTTCACTATTCCTTTGCCTATGGTTGTCATGACAGGCTTGCTGTATGTGAGGGCTCCGACAGCTATTGCGATTGAGCCAAAAGCCGCGGCTTGAAAAGACGTCATCATGCCCGCGCCCACAAAAACAGCCGAGACATTTGCCACATTGTTCGCGCCAAGCGCGTAAGCTCCATAGCATCCGCAGACAATCAAAAGAAAACTCATAAGAGGGTCGTAAACAAAGACTGGCGGGTTCCATTTGTCAAAAATCCATTTAAAAAGCCAATAGAAGATAACAGTGAAAAACATTCCCCCTATCGGCGTGCCGATCCAACATGCCACAACCTTTCCTAGCCCCGCAAAATTGATGTTCCCCTGAATTATGCCCGCGCCAACTATTGCGCCAACGACCGCCTGAGAGGTCGATACGGGAATTTTAAGGAATGTCATCAGCGTCACGGTCAAGGCTGCCGCCGATGAGGCTATGACTGCCAGCTTGACGGCCTTGCTGACTGAATCGGCCTTCTCTTCCGGAGCTCCTTGAATGCTTTCCACTTTTTTATGGCGCAAGCCTTCGCTCAAAGTCCTGATCCCAGCTTCTCCTTGAAGCATTGCGCCTATTATGACAAAAATGGCGGTAAGAATTACAGCCACTCTGTAGCTGACCATCCTCGAGCTTACAGCTGTCCCGAAAACATTCGCGGAATCATTGGCTCCGAGACTCCAGCCAAGAAACGCTCCGCCAAAATATTGGATAAAGGCCCACATATATCAATCCAGTCAATTTTGAATAAATTCTTGTTAAAAAAACAATGCCGCGTTGCTTTTTTTAATCCAAAACAGCATAAGCTTTTACTTATAAATACATTGCGCTTTTTTGCAAGCAAGAGTTTGCTTTAAAAGCATTTCCCATCGTCTTTTAAGTTAAAAATAAAATGCTCCAAGAGTAAATCTTTTCCCCTTTTTGCCGAAAACAATAATAACGAAGCAAGGAAAAAGTGAAAAATGGACAAGCCGTACTATGTTTTTTTGGATTTCAAAAACACTAAAATGAGGCAGTGCGCCCTAGAGCAAGTTCTCAGCGCGGCATTCATTGACAAAATATGCGTTGTCGAAAAAGTAGGCTTTTTCAATAGAATGTTTGCTGATGCGGTTGGCGATCTTATTGTGTTCGATGACAAATTTGAATCTGAAAAGGAAATTTTCGCTTATTGCAAAAACAAATTGCGTTTCAACCCGAATGCTTTGTTTATCCACATAGGAAAAGAGCCCTCAAGAGACGACAATCTTCACCTGATAGGGATAAGCGACAAATGCTTTCTGGAGCACTTTGAGCGCCTTCTGGGCGTGTGCTTTTTAGTGCATATAGTTAGAACGTCAGTGATCAACCCACACAAAATGATTTAAAGCCTAACCGTTTTTATCAAAAAAATCAATGCTTGAGGCAAACGTTTTTTGCACTTGGCAAAAATCATCAAACATTTCCACATCAGGAAAACGAGCCGAATCAATATCTCCTGTGCTCATGGCAAAGACGTTTATGCCAGCAGCCAACGCAGCCTCAAGGCCGTGGGCCGAATCTTCTATAGCCAATGCCTCACGTGGCTTGACGCCAGCTTTCTTCAGCGCGAGCAAATATGGATCAGGAGCCGGTTTATGCCTTGCAGTGTCGCCTCTTGACACAATAAACTGAAAATTTTCGGCAATGCCTTCTCCGATCAGCGTCCTTTTCACCTCCGATTTGCTGGATGATGATACTACGCCAATGATAAAATTTGCCTTGCAATATTCCAAAAAATCATCGCGGCCGGAAAGCGAATCAACTTTCTCATGGCTCAATATGTCAAGAAACAGCTTTTCTTTTTCCGCGCACATGTCATCGGGGGAGCATGTAAATCCGCAGGCATCCTTCAGCATAATGGCCAATTTTTCATCGGAAAGCCCAGTTACAGTGTCAAGGCTCAGAAGCTGAGGGAGAGGAGAATTTTTGCGTTTCACATATTCAATCCATGCGCGCAAATGCAGGGGCTCGGTCAAAACCAAAACCCCGTCCATGTCAAATAGAACCGCTTTCAATGCCATATCCGCCTGTTCCAACTTAATTATAAAATATTTTGCGAGACTGTTCTGATGGCATCAATTATATCGTCAATATCTGCGTTCGTCAAGTTGGAAGCCACTCTCTGCCGCCAGAAGAGTGAAGCGGCAGAGAAAAAACGCTTAAATGAAATATGACGCAGTGGCAAGCTGAACGTAAGCGCTTGAAAATGAGTCAATGTAACTAGCTGTTTCTTCAAGTTCAGGGATGGAGTCCTGCGCGCCTGACATAAGCTCTTCAAGTCTCAAATAAAGTTCATGAAGCCGCTCTTTCTGGCCGCCAAGCCTTACATGGACAAACTCAAATCCAAATCTTTTGTATCTTGCATTCCAATGAGAACGGAAAGACGCAATCAGCTTGTCAATGTCTTCTATTAAATCAGGAATCATTTCCCTGACTTTTTTCAGTCCATTCAAGTCTGATTTTGAATAGGCTGAATCCAGCTCAAGCTTTAAATTGATTTTGCTTTTTAAAACTTTTATCACTTGAAGGATGCGCTTAATGTCCCCTGCTGTTCCCTGAGGGATGCCCGTTAAAGCCTCTTCTATTTCAGAATATCTTTTATGAACATTGGCCCAATAATCTTCGGATATATGTTTTTGATTTTTCCAATATATACCCAGAATTGGGTCGTCCCACAAGAAGTCAACGGACTTGATGTTATCATCAAATGATGACATTTGCGAAGCCTTTATGTGGGCTTGATAATCCCCGCCACAGACTGCGCTGAAGCGCTTTGCCACTTTTTCTTCGTCAGGAACTTTGCCGCCTGTGTATGATTTTTCTGCGGCATAGCACAACCCTGTCAAAGCGGAGTCAAAATCACAGCACATCCCGTCGTCGCCCCAGGCTGTAAAAACCAGTTCTTTGACATTTTCTTTTATGCATGCGTCAATGCACGGAGCGACCGTCTCGCATGTCTGTTTATGATTATGCCACAGGTGTTTCCATGTCCATATCCCGGACGCCATAAATGGAAGAAATCCCAGCTTTTTATGACGCCTGATCCATTCGCTGTAAAAGTCTTCATCCTTGTGGTAATAGTCCCAATAAACAAGCTGCGCGTCAGTCGGAATATTTTCTTTTACGTCATCGGGTATTGCGCATTCTTTGTCGTAGTAACCCTGGGTTTTGCTGCCCATCCTGAAAAACATATCCGACCATATCATAAAAGAAAGCCCGCGCTCTTTGCACTTTTCCGAAACTTTTGCCAGGTGCTCGTTATAGATGTCAAATCCACGCTTGTAGCCGTTCAGATCCATATAGCGTCCGCGTCCCAGGTCATGAGTTTCATCCATTCCCAGATGAATCCTCCGGCTTTTGAAAGCCGCGGAAAAGAAATCCAACATTTTGCCAATGAGCTCATAAGATTTTTCTTCTGTTGTTAGCAAAACAGAGGATGTGTCTTTGATTTTATTATATGCCGGCCATCTAAGGACTGGCTCAAGGTGGCCCAGAGCTTGAATGCAGCCAATCATTTCAATTCCCAACTTTGAGGCGTAATCGTCGATTTCCCGCAATTCCGAAATCGAATAACGGCCTCTCAAGTAGCCAAAATAATCTTCGCCGGGCAGCTCGTAAGCGTCCTTGGTGTAGAGCATTGCCAGATTGCACCCAGTAAGGGCAAGGCGCCTGAGCCATTTTTTGAAATATTCTGTCGTAAGAATGGCGTTTCTGGAACATTCTATCATCACCCCGAATGTGTCAAAGGGCAGCTCTTCTGTAAATTCTCCATCTGCTTTTTCTATGCCGCTGAGGATTGTTCCAAGACCTCTTGCCGCCGAAGTTATTGTGTCATAATATATGAAGGCCTGATTGCCTTCATTTTTTATTTTTATTCCTTTTTCATGCTTGATAAAAGTCAAGGCTCGCCCTGCATATCCTTCCGCCACTGGATATTCCTCCCCTAGGGTTTCAAGCATAGGATGGAGTTCTTTTGGAGTGGATTCTTTGCGCCATGCATATTTGGGGGTATTCATTCTTTTATCTCTTTTATTTAATTCTGTTGATGGTGAGTTGAACAGGAGACGGCTTTGGCTTGTCGGCCCAATCAGTGTTTTCGATCTCTTCAATTGAAACAAACAACTCACGACATGCCTCGGAATACGGAATCCCGCACAGCTCGGAAATAAGCCTTGTGCCTCTGTCTATAAGCTTTTTGTTGGTGGCCTCAACCCATGACATCCAGTTGCTCTTTACCCTTCCCATTTTTACCATCGTGAGCGTTGAGACAGTGTTCATCAAAAGTTTTGACGCAAGCCTTTCCCAGAGCATCAAGGGAGTTTCAGGTATTTCACAAGGCAGATGCCACGCGGCTCCGGGAATTTCAGAGCCAATGGCGATAATGGAGCTTTTTGAATAATCCTTTTTCATCTCATTAAATTGCCCCATAAATTCAGCGCTATTTTTGTGGCAGTCAGAAGGCGCAAGCAAGGCAATTGCGGCGGAATTGTCCACAGAATATCTTTTAGTTGCCGGCTCGTTTCCGACTTTAAATTTCACCAATTCCTCTGCGTCAAGCTTTGGCGGATTGTCAATGATCTTTTGGGAGCCGCCAAGAGAAACATAGTCTTCTTTTGTCCATTCCAGGCAGCGTGGCTTTCTGCCAAGAACTTTGTGCCAGGCTTCTTCTGTCGGGCAAAGCGGACTCTTGACAAACGCCCAGGACTGGGGCGATGTGTTGTCGTCGCACTTGACAAAGGGCGGAAGCATAAATGTGGGAGCTCTTTCCGTTGTGTCCGTAAAAATGTCCAGCAACGCATTGTCCGCAAAATATGTGACAAGGCCGCCCTTGGAGTAAATGTCCTCCTCAAAATCAATTATTTCCGAAATGACTTCAACAGACTTTTCCGACTCCAAATCGTTCAAAAGCTTTTTATAGACTTCGGCTGGATTTTTGCAGTCCTGAAAAGGCAGATCAAAGTTCAACGTTTCGCCTATCTTAAAGATAGCTTTTTCCAAAGCCGATCCGACTACTAAAAGTTCGGCGGTGACGGCTTGCAATCTGGTCGAGCCAGCAACCGCCATTGGGCCGCTGTGCAAGTCAAGCACAATTGATTCGGCGTGCTCGATAATGGACTTGGAGCGATCTATGTGTTTGCTTAACAAGTGGCTGGGGTTATTGAAGGCAATGAAGACCTTGGCTCCGTCCTCTATAGCCTGAAGAGCTGTTCCTATTACTGAAGAAGTCTCTCCGCCCTCGGTTATGCCCACGAGAGTGTCGCCTTCATCTATCCCGAGGTCTTTTGCCTGACGACGCCCGAACTGAGTGTAGTCTTCAAAGGATTCGACTGATCGAATCAAGGCGTAATCGCCTCCGGTCATGATGCTGAAAACGCTGTTTTCAAAATTGGGAGCTAAGGAGTTTTTCTTTTTGAAGCTCTGCCAGAATTTGCGCCACATTGCCTCCAGAAGAATGCTTAGCCTGCCGGTCGCGCCGCAGCCTGAAAACACAACTTTTTTCCCGGAAAGAACAGACTTGCAAATAGAGTCAACCAGTTCTTTAAACTCTGTTGACGCGAACACTTTTTCCGCGACGCAAATAATGTCTCTGTCGACTTTCTGCATAAGCCTCACACCTTGCTGAACGCTTTTTTCGATGGCTTCGTCAAGGCCGACTGTTTTTGGATGAGATTGTTCAGTCGGCAGAAATCCGAGATGGAATTCTTTTTCATTTTCGATAAAGTGGCGGGCTTTCGCCTCCACTGATAAATTGGTCTTTTGCATTTTTTGCTCCTGTTGATATTTAAAATCTATTATTAATAGGCTGTGGGTGATTCTTGTTTTATCGACTCAGAAATGCGAGCGGCTCCGTCTTGAAGAAGCTCCAGAGCATTTGCCGTTTCTTCTTCCTTAAGCACCGATGAACTTATGACTGTGAATGGAACATCCCGAAATGGCAACGGCACGCAAATGCCCCAATATTCTCCATTGTCATTAAAAAGGAAATGATCTTGATGCTTAATGGTGTCCAATTCTTTTTTCAAGGCGTCTAGAGAATCGATTCCATCCCAAAGGTCGCCTGGCAAGCCATTGGACTTTATATATTCATTTAAATCGCCGTCTGACAAATTCGCAAGAAGGGCTCTGCCGCTTACTGTATAATAAAAATCGTTGTATGAACTGCTCAAAAAATGAGCCGAATTGGAAGAGCCGTTAAAATGATTCAGAATAAATTTTCTTCCGCCCCGGCAGGTTGATACAAGAACAAGCCTGTTCAATTTCAGGGCTATTTCCTTTACCGTCTGGCTGGATGCTTTGATTATCTTCGAATAAAAACAGTTGTTGCCACTCAAAGCAAAAACTGCGGGCCCGGGAACATAGCCCTCACGCCTTGATTTTTGAACAATATATCCGTTTGACGCAAAACCGTTAAGAATTCTTATGCAAGTTGGCGCGTTAAGCCCCAAATTTTTCGCTATTTCGGAAGGAGTCGCAGGAATGCCGCCCTTGTTTATAACGAACTCAAGAATGGCCAAAGATTTATCTAATGATTTATTCATAATTTCACATTGTGGAATTGTAATTGCTATTTTTGTTAATCTCTTCTAGAGTATAGTGAAATTAGCGAACAAGTCAAGCATAGTTTAAAAATTTTCAGCGACAAAGAATCAGAAATGGCAACCCCTCAGTGAAAGTGGTTTTTTTAAGTAAAAACATGCCTCCGGGGGCTTCCCCGGACGGAACACCGCCTAGCCGCGCGGCAATGAGCGCTCGCCAAGGGCGAAAGGCATAGCGGTTTGATGGCGCGGCGCCAGCGCGCATGGCGCATTGACAGACAGCCTGAAGCTTATTTCAAAGCGAAGCGGGAAATAAGCTAAACTTGCCAGTTGCGCCAGCTTCACTGAGGGATTAGACGGAGCCGCCAAAACTCCAGGGAGCTGTCGCTGCAACGAAATAAAGCTTGTTGTCGCTTCGCATCCCAACAAGCCGCAGGCTTTTAACGCGCCATGCGCGCTGTCGCGCAATCTTTTATATGCCAACAGCTTTCACCTTCGGCGACCAGCGATTCCGCCGCTGGATGGCGTCCGGACAAAGTCCGGTTTTTATTCCGACTCCGTCGGTTTTTTTATTTAAGACTTTTGGTGTGCGCTGAATTCGCATCCGCAGTAATTTTGCCGGTAAAGCTTATGTTTTCGGGCTAGTTCAAGGCTTCTTTTAAAGCCGTCTTTCTTTTTAAAATCAAAAGGCTTATACTTTGGAAACTCCGAGCCTGCGTCAAAAATCATTTTGGATATTTTATGCGGGCTGATTGTGAGAGTGGTGGCAAATGCCGGATAATTAAGCCTGTCCGCCGCTTCTGCCGTCCGCTTGAGACTGTATTTAAAGCATTTGCCGCATCGCGCCCCGCGCTCCGGCTCGCCTTCCAGACCTTTTACAAAGCTCAGCCATGAATCATGGTCATAAATATCCTCCTCCAAGGGCAGATTCAATATTTTTGCCAGACTGCGCGCGCTTTCAAGCCTTTTTTCATATTCGCTTTCAGGGCTGATATTTGAATTGCTGAAAAAAAGCGCGACTTCGCATCCTTCCAAAATCAACCGCTCAACAGCGCCCGTGGCGCATGGCGCGCAGCATGTGTGCAAGAGAATTCTTTTATTGTCGTCAGTTTTGCTCATAGCCCGGTTAGCCGTTTAAAATTGCCGGAGAATACTGCGGAAAATTCGTCTTCTGTAAGGTTTTCAAACAAGGCTCCCTGTATAAACGCGGCTGGATTGCCTATTGGGAAATCTGTCCCGAACAAGATTTTTTCCCTGCCTGCGGTGTCTATCAAAAACCTCAACATTCCCCAGCGCTGAATGCCGCCTCCGGAAATATCCAGATACAGCTCAGGATATTTTGCGGTCAGGACAGCGCGTTCTCTTATGGTTCCCTGCACAGATGTCGGATGCGCCATCACAACTTGAAGTCTGGGAAAATTTTCGCATATTTTTTCAATTTCTCCGAGCTCGCCGGGGTGAATATTGATCGGCATTCCCAAATTTTGAGCCAAGTCGTATATGGGAAAGGCGCTTTCCACAGCGTATTCTCCGAGATCCATCATGTAGGAAACAAGCTCGCCTATCCAGCGGACGTTTTCCTCTTTGTGTAGCATTTCAAGCTCTTTGCAGGATTCTTCAGGGTAGCGCGGGTGAATATGAATGCCGGGTATATAGAAATCCGGGAATTTGTTTCTGAACGCGACAGCCTGGGCGTTAAGTTCCTGGATTTGGGAAAAATCAGAAGTGACCAAGCTTCTGACAACCGTTCCGCAAGCCTTTGAAATGCCAGCTTTTTTCAGTTTTTCAACAAATCCAACAGGAGTTTCGTTTTTTGAAAACCATTCTAAATTTTCTTCCAAAGACAAAAACGGATGAATGTGGCAATCTATTATTTCATAACTCTGCATTTGCAAGCTCTCCTGTTTACAGTTCAAACACATTTCCGTCGTGGGCTATCTGGCATGGATATGGAAGCGCTTCTGAAAAAGCCCGCAGCTCCCCTTCCCCGTCGCCATGCCACTTGTCACCGATATGATTGAATATCAGCCTTTTTATTGGGCACGCTTTAAGAATGGGCAAAGCTTTTTGCATATCGTAATGGGTTGCTTCGCAGATGCACAAGTCGCATTCTTCCTCTTTTGCGGCTGCCGGAAAGTCGTCAAAGCTGCCGGACAAATCGCCAGTGTATACAATTCTTTTTCCTTCAGCCTTGAGAATATACGAAAAACTTGAAAAATCTTCGCCTTTTCTGGGAAGATGCGCTGTGCCTTCGGCGGAAACAGCCAGAACTCCGTCGTCAAAAATCTTTCCCGGCTCTGAATATTTAACATTGACAAGCTCGGACGGCCACGGAAGACGAAGCGTTTTGAGCCATGCCCCAAGGCCATCTCCCGCGCCTTTTTCGGGCAGAAATATATCAGTGCGCTGATTTTCCTGTGGATATTTCAGCAAAGATTTAATAATTCCGGTCAAGCCTCCGGCATGGTCTTCATGGAGGTGCGTGATAAAAACCGCTTTAAGTTTCTGAATGGCTTTGCCTTTTCTTATCATCAGTCCGTTTACTGGCGCTCCCGCGTCGAACAAATAAAGCTTTTTGCCTGATTCAAAAAGCGTGGAGGAGTTGAAGCGACAATAAGTGTGATCTCCATGACTTGTGCCAAGTGTCGTTATTTTCATGTTAAATATTCTTTCAAAATTTTATGACATTTCTTATTATTGCGGTTTTTCGCAAATATTTCAATGCTTTTGCGGAAGCTTCTCGCGTTTCTTTCCGCGGCAACAAGTTGATTGAGGAGCTTTGGACGATTATATTACCCCATTAAAAATAACACGGGGAGTATGAAATGCTGAGTTTTGCCGAAGAGATCTATCTGTTGGCCCTTGACGAAGAAACCGGGAAAATTATGATTCCGTCAAAGGAAACAGTTCTGGAAACCGCAATGATCGGAGCCGTTCTTTGCGAATTGTCGCTTTTAAAAAAAATTGACACAGATCAGGAGTTTATATATCTGCTGAATTCCGAACCGACCGGCAATCCAGTTCTGGATGTGGCTTTGGATTATATAAAACGCATGAATCTGGACAAGTACAAAATATACCATTGCATCAAAATACTTACTCCCAAGGCCGAAGAGATAGAAGAAAAAGCTCTTGAGCAGCTTTTGGAAAAGAACATTTTGAAAAAAGTGGACAAACGCATCTTGTGGCTTTCCCCACAAAGGACCTATCCGGTCATAGACAACCGAGAAATAAAAAATGTCGAAACCAGATTAAAGGAAATTATTCTGAGCGATGAGATTCCTGATCCGCGCGAGGCAATTTTAATCAGCCTTGTCAACGCATGCGGACTGTTTGGAGAAATTCTTTCACCCAAAGAGATAAAACGCTATGCGGAACGGATTGAAAATCTTTCAAAACTTGAATTGATCGGCAAAGAAGTGGTCCGACAGATTCAGCACGTGAAAAACGAGCAGTAAATTTTATTTTGAATCGAGAGCCTTTTGCACGGCCAGGATCACGTCTCTTGTCCTGATTGGCTTTTTCATAGGATTATTGCCGGAAAGCTTTTTGGCTTTGACAAGCGCCTCTTCTGGAAGGGCGGAGCGCCTTTCCGGAATGATTGCTATCATCTTTATGAAATCGCCGTATGATGTTTTTATATCGCACATCAACTCAAGGCGCTCATCAGATGAAACGCAAAGATCCACAATAAAAATGTCCGGAGGAGAAAGCTTTAGAACATCAAAAACTTCTGCATGACCGCCCACATATGAAACGTTGTATTCCTGCTTCTTAAAAGACCATTCCGCGCTCTTGTCGAGTTCATCGCCAAGAATCAAGATATTAAGCATTTAGCGCACTCCTTTGCTTTCCGCTTTTTCTTTCTGACATTATAAAATAAATGCCGGAACAGTCTAATATTCAAGCTCCGTGGTAAATTTGCAAGATAAAACTGCTTCGAAATAGGAAATAATGACGAATAACATTTAGAAATTTGGCAATTGTATGTGGCGCTTGTATAGTTAATGAACTTTTATAAAGCAACAAAATGCGAGAAATCCTATGAAATCCCTTTATCTTATAGCGCTGGCGGCAACGTTGCCGATGGCAGGATGCGCCAGCTCCAAAAAAAATAATCCAGACCCTGGCACTTTTGCGGGAATAAGCGACTTAAGCGCTGGAACCATGTCAAAATTAAACAGCTTAGTGGTAAATTCACACTTGGCTGTGTATGAAATAGGCGACCTTGCAATCAATATTCGCTTGCCGAAGGATGTTGACATAAGCAAAGCGGACGTCTATCTCGACGATTTTTACATAGGCAACCTGAACGAGACAAAAGTGAAGCTTCGATTGAAAAGAGGGCTCCACACGATTATGATCCAACTGCCGGGATGCAAGCCGTACAGCAATGAATTCATGCTTCTGGGAAATCCAAACAAGCAAACTTTGAATGTCTATATAGAGAAGGAGAAAAAGTAGATGCGGCCAAACGGGAAAACCATATGTGCCGCATTATTAGGATTAGCGCTTATGGCAATATCCGGCGGATGCACCTACAAAACCGAGATTTTCGTATATGACGAGAATGGCGTGGAGAAAAAAGTGGCTCAAGTTATGCAAGAGTGCGATGGAATAGCCTCATATGAGGTTAAAGAAAAATATTCGATAATTATAGACACCAGATATAAAGAAAATGCAGGCTCTGACCCTATAGTTGAAGTGTTGAAAAAAGCTGCCGAAACGGAAACGAAAAAATGAAGAACATAATTATTATAGCAGCCATCTCCTTGCTTTTGTGCGGATGCACCACAAATACGGATATATTTATTTATGACGATGCGGGCGTGGAGCAGAAAATAGCCAGAGTCCGCCAAGAGACCAACGGTCTGGCCGTATATGACATGAAAAAAGAAGGCATTATTATAAAAGTCGACACCAGGCACAAAAACTGGATTGAAAGAAATTTAATGCCATTGTTCCAATACGCCGCCCGGCAGGCAACTTGGTAAGAGCCTATTTTTTATTTCGCCAGCTTCTGCGCGCTTATTTTTTTCAGCCAGACTTTCCCTTTCATTCCAGGTGACTGTTTAATCGCAAAGCTGAAGCTGTTTGTCCCTTTCGTGATGTCAAAAACTTTATAGAAATATTTCCAATTGTATGTTCCCTCAGGGAAATTAATATCATCATTTCGGCCATGTTTTTTGCCTTCTTGTTGGTGGGATTGCAATCGAACCCCTTTTGCGGAGTAACTTTGTTTTTTATAAGAATCAGCTTTTGCCCAGCATGTAAGAGCATATTTTTCGCCGGATTTGCAAGGAAAAGCCCCTAAGTTGACAGACTTTTCTTTTGTGTCTGAGATAAGGAAAAATTTTCCTTGGCTCTTTTTATGCAGATTTCCCCATATATTGCTATTGTTTTTCTTGCCGGTCAAAATAAAACGGCCAAATAGCAAAGGGAATTTGTTGGCATTGCTATTTTTAAACAATTTATGCTGAGTATATTTCTCTTCGTCAGCTTTTAAATCCAAATCATTTATGCCTATTTCAATTCCAAGCGTTTTGCCGGGTGTTAAGTCAGGATAAGCATTTTTAATATAAGGCACATGGATTCTGGCTTGAACGCAATAACCGCCTTGAGAGTGGGTCACTTTATAGGCTCCAAATATTTCTCTGTGCATTCCGGATGCGAACACTGGCAAAGCTCCAACATATTCTTTGTTTGCAGCAGCAGGTATTATTATCTGATAGACTCCTGGGCTGTAGTTGCTTGAAAATGCTTTTTCAGGGTCGCGGAAATCAATATATAGGGTCTGTCCAGAAAAAAGTAAGTTTTTTAAATAGAGAGAGATACAT
>CAZYVR010000107.1:0-15938 GCA_964651145.1 uncultured Victivallales bacterium
TGGAAGTGCGATTAACTTTAAGCGAGAAAAGACAGCAACAGGCAAGTAGAAAAAAATGGTAACGGCTCAAGGACACACTGCCTTCTTTTTGAACCTAGACTCAACAAAATCAAAACTCTCCAAAAGCACTCTAATGCGGAAAAGTTAGTATTTATAAAGATTCACTATTTCGGTTTTTCCTCTTATTGTCTTTTTATTATTAATATCATGAGGTTTTATTGATATTTTAGTGCATAATGGATTATTGTTTTCCGAGTATATGTGAATCATAAAATCTATAGTTTTGTCGTTGTCAAAATAATTAGAATGAGGCTTTATTTGAATTTCAAAACAATCATCTTCTATTCCTGGATGAAGCGAAATTCTGCACAATAGCGCCCTGCTTGCTTGTTCTCTATTATTTACAGGATGACTCATAAAATCCCAATGGGAGCCATGTTCTGCATGAAAATCTTGGGGGTTGATATTTGTTTCAATGGTTAACATGCAGTTTTTTGCCGTAGCAGAACCAGTATTATAAATAACTCCTTTTACTATGTTTCCAAGGTCGCTATCATAAGATGGTAAAAGTTCTACTTCTAAAAAAGCTTGATATTCAGGATAAAAAAGGCTTCGCAATAGTGAAACGCTGGGTGTTTGAAAAGAATCTCCAGCTCTAATATAATATTGTTTTCCGGCAACTTCTGATCGAACAGGCTTAAACGGGCTTTCCGGAATATAACAAACAAGAAATCCATTATTTATTGGGCTATGCCAATACTCAACGCCATTAACTGGTGGGCTTGTTGATTGAGAATGCAACTCTATTAGCCTAGATTTGAGTTTTGCGGGGTATTCCACAAGAGAAAAAGAACTGGCTGAATCAATTTGTGTTTGTGTGTCTTTTCTTGCATCTATTCCCCAAACAAGAATCCCTCCTCCTGAATTAGCAAAACCTGAAAGGGCGGTTGACCATATTTCTCTAATTTTCCTATCTTTATCCTTTTCGCCTAACTTTAGTTTTTCCGCCCCTTTAAAGTCCAGCCAATCAGCTTCAAAGGTTGGGGGCGTCGAATTGATAAGGCTTTCTAGAAAAGAATTTTTTCCCTGTTTTACTTTTTCAAAAAAGTCTTTTGCTTGAGATGGTTTATTTTGAAACATAAAATTGCCCCCATTTGTGTTTAACAACATAATAATATGAAAGCTGTACTAGATAAATTCAATTAATGTTTCCAGCTTCAATACAAAGAAAATCATTTCTTTAACTCTACACTTTTAATTGTGTGTGTTATAAAGCCGAGAACACACCCAATTAAAATATGTAATTATAGCCTCAAAATGAAATAGTGTTGTTTTAGTGTTGTAATATGCGATAAAATAGGGGGAAAAGCGGTATCAAGGGAATTTTTAAAATGAGAATTGCTGTGCGTAACTCGTTGATAATGAGTGGGACAGAGTACCCACTTTTCTCTATTTTAGCCTCAAAAGAATGCGCTTAGTTCCACGTTTTTGTTAAAAAATTATCCCAATGTGTCCGAGTTTCTTTTTTCAACATCACAACGAATCATAAAATATGGAGCCTTCCTGAATTCTTTCAAATCTGAATAGACAAAAAGATTTTTGATGCCTGACGACGACATGGAAGTGCGATTAACTTTAAGCGAGAAAAGACAGCAACAGGCAAGTAGAAAAAATGGTAACGGCTCAGGGACACACTGCCAAACTTTTGAGCCTAGACTCAACAAAATTCAAACTTTCCAAAAGCACTCCAATGCTTACGGATTTCATATGGACTAAATTATAACATAATTGTAACTTTTCAAGCCTTTTTGTAAATCTTGGGCATTAGGAATGAATCTTCGCATAGGAACCTGCCCATTCTATAAAATATCTCCAGAAAACAGCCTTGCATAAATGCCACAGACCCATATATTCAATATGATTTATTACGAATTGTCTGTGTAGTGTGTGTATGGATATTGGCAAAAGAAATAGCGACACGCCGTGGAGTGAGGCTGGATACTGTAAATCATTCATCTTGTTGTGGCATAAATGAACACGAAAATAACATATCAATATAGAGACTCTCAAAATTATAAAAAATGGGAAGAAGTCGTTATTGAAGGTCAAATTTCCTTTGACGCAATTTCTCCATTTCTGTATGATAAAGAGTTTTTTATTCCCTCAGTAGTAGGTCTGGAAGATTTGCAAAAAATGCCTTTTCGTGAGTATGACCATGTATGGCATGAAATTCTTGCTGTTACCGACACTGACAAATCTCCTACCTGTAAAGTCATAGCCAAAGAAATTGTTTCATCTTTTGAATCGGCTAGTTCTGCCAGTTGGAGGCAGTCAGAGGTATTTGAACGAAAGGGGCTATTGTAATGAAGCGAAGAGCTTGGACACGCGATGAATTAATACTTGCAGTGAACCTTTACTGCAAAACCTCATTTGGTCGTATTCATCAAGGGACTCCTGACATTATAAAACTATCGAGCCTAATAAACAGAACTCCGTCAGCTGTAGCTTGGAAAATGTGTAATTTTGCCAGCATAGACCCTTCTCTGGACAGGAAGGGGGCATCTAATGTGGGCAAGATGGATATTCAGATATGGAATGAATTTTTTAACAATTGGGAGCAGCTAGCCTTTGAAAGTGAAAAACTTTTAGCGAAGCTTCATGGAGAAGGCACACTTTTGCAGGAAGATATTGATGACTCACGAGAGGGACAAGATAAAGAAAGGTTTGTTAAAACCAGAGTCAATCAAGCTTTTTTCAGAAAAATGGTTTTATCATCATATGATTTCAAATGCTGTATGACTGCTCTTTCTATTCCTGAACTATTGGTCGGCAGTCATATAATTCCATGGGCAAAGGATAAAAAAAACCGTTTAAATCCAAGAAACGGTCTATGCCTTAATTCCTTGCATGATAAAGCATTTGACCAAGGCTTGATATCAGTCTCTGACGATTTCAAAATAATGGTTTCTGATTTTCTAAGAGACAAATACAAAGGGGCTCCAGAGAAGAAATTCTTATTAGATTATAGCGGTTTCGGCATAAATATGCCAAAGCGTTTCCTGCCCGATAAAGATTTTCTGGACTACCACAGGAATAATGTTTTTATCAGGTAAAAACATAGTTGGAATATGAGCAGGATTCGGTCAAAAGATACGAGTCCTGAGAAAAAAATGCGGTCTCTTTTGCACAAGATGGGATACAGGTTTCGTCTTCATCGAAAAGACCTTCCCGGCAAGCCTGATATAGTATTGCCGAAATACAAAACGGTGATAGAGGTCAGAGGATGCTTCATGTGAATGGATATATCAGCATAACGAAAAAAGGACAGTGTCACCCACTTATTTCGTAGAAATTTACTCATTATTTTTGGGTAGCACAACTACTGATCTCTTGAACTCCAATGCCCGCATCGCGACCGGCGCGGTCAAGAAGCTCCAATATATCAAACGCTCTCTCCAATGATTGAATAACAAAGCGCGCCCATCTCTCTTTCATTGAGGTTAAAATATTATATCATTAATACTGAAATAGGTCAAGAAGGAAAGCGCTGCAAACAGTAAAAACGCCATGCGGCTTGGGCTGTTTTTACCCATAATCTTCATTTGCTTGCCAAGTTAATGACAGAGGCCAAAAAGGAAAAAGAAAAGCAAGCGGCGTAGTAAAAAGACCTGCCGCCAAGCATTTCAAAATTGATTCAGCCGCATTATGCGGCAGGTTTCCTTGCGTTCTGATTTGTTGAATTTTGACAAAAAACAATGTTTTTTGCTGTTGGCATTAATATTTTCGCGTCAAAACCCCGACATCCCTGAGCTTTGAAAAACTCTCAAGCCCCAAAATCCACTTTTACGGACAGACCCTATCTTACTCTATCGGAAATTCTATCTCTACAGTTAACCCGGGAATCCAAGTCGTTTGGATAGAGTTTTAGCGTATTTTTTTACAGTTTCTCCTGCTTGGGGAATTTTTTCCCGTGAGAACCGGAATTCCGGTCCGGTTATCCATATAGCTGCCTTGGGAATTCCTCTGTAATCAAAGACTGGAGCCCCAACGCAAATAATTCCTTCCGCTTCTTCTCCGCAGTCTACAGCGTATCCGTTTGCCTTTGCCTTTTCCAATTCTTCCCTATACTTATCAGGAGAGCAGATTGTGCGCTGATTAAAACGAAGAAAGCTTATTAGGGAAATCTGGCGTTCACGTTCTTTTTCATCAAGATGCGCAAGAATTGCTTTGCCGGGCGCCGCTGTGTGAAGCATAAACCGCGTGCCAGGCGAAACCATAAATTTTATGGGTTCTGGAGACAGTTCTTGTTCAAGGACAACGCCTTCTCCCTCAAGCAATGTGCCCAGTAGCGCAGTCTCCCGAATGTCATCCCGCAACATCCGTAAAATATCGGAGGATAACTCTATAAGATTTGTTTCCACAAGCGCCTTGTAACCCAATGACAGAAGTTTCCTGCTCAATGAAAAAACTTTGCTGTCTTCATTTCTGATAAGATAACCCTCCGCTTCAAGAGTTGACATAATTCTGAACACGCTGTTATTGGGGTAGCCTAGCTGCCTGGCAATTTCTGCAATTGTAGCTGTTTGTGGATTCTGAGAAAGAAACTCCATAATTTTAAGAGCTCTTTCAAGGTTTGGCACTTGATATCGAGACTTTTCTTTATTCATAAATATAACCAAATGTAGACTGATAGTTTTACTTTTCTATGAGAATTCTCCCTAAAGTAACTTCTTTTTTTTTAAAAACAAGCATTGACATTAATTATATATAGACTATAATTCTATATAACAAATCCATTAAAGAGAGAATCATGAACAAAATTATTGTAATTACAGGCGCCAGTTCCGGTTTTGGCTTAGCCATGGCGGAGAGATTTGGAAAAGAAGGAGCAAGGCTTGTTCTTGTTGCTAGAAATGCTGAAAAACTTAATGAAGCAGTGGAGAAAGTAAAAAATTGTGGAGGTGAAGCCATTTCCGTAGCCGGAGATGTAACAAAGAGTGATACTTTTATAAAAGTGCTTGAGGCGACAATGGAGACTTATGGAAGGATTGATGTTCTGATAAACAATGCTGGCGGCGGAGTAAAAATCGCGCCCATAGAGAAAATGGATGACGATTCAGTGCAGGCATGTCTGGATTTAAACTTGACCAGCGTCATAAAAGCATGCCGAACCGTTGTGCCACAAATGAAAAAACAGGGCAGCGGACTAATCATAAATTTTACCAGCGCATGCGCTAAATTCGCGTGGCCGGAGTGGAGTGTTTATTCTGCGGCAAAGACAGGGCTTTCAATGCTGAGCCGCTGCCTTCATGCTGAGCTTAGGCCTCATGGAATCGCTGTCTCAGTTATTGTCCCAGGCGGTTCAAACACCGGTTTTCAGCAGAATGCCGGCATTGCCACCTTTGAATGGGATGAGAAAAAAGCCCTCAGGCCAGAGCATATAGCTGAAGCGGCTTTCGGAATAGTAAATCAGCCTGAAGGTTCTGTTATACCGGAAATGGTTGTTTACGGAATGGAGCAAGAGGTTGTCCCCTTCTAATGAAGTATGACGGCAAAATACTAGCTGTTGACACTGGACTGACATCTTGTAAGGCTCTAATCTTCAGTCTTGATGGAGAAGCGCAGGTTTTTCAGGACACGGCAATGGCCTGTACTCTATTAATAAGAATGGCTTTCCGGTCGGAACAGCTGTAACTTCGATAGATGCCAGGGCGTCAGAAGAAATAGGCAAATTGACGGAATCTCAAGTCAGTATCCTTGAAGAAAAATCAATGCAGCATTTATGGGCAGGGCAGCTCGGAATGATTCTGCGCCGGATGAAAAAACATCAGCCAGAACAGTATGAAAAGATTGACAGAATATTTTTCTGCAAAGACTATTTGTCGTTTAAAATGCGTGGAAACGCTTCAACTGATTTAGGGGATGCGAGCGCGTCAGGCAAAGCTGATTATATTACCGGCGCGATAATTGACGTGACTTGCGGAATGTTAATGAGGTAAAAATGAAAACATATAAAACTCAAGTTTGTGTAGTAGGAGGCGGAAGCTCTGGAATTGGAGCTGCAATAGGGGCTGCGGCAAATGGAGCTGAAGTCATTCTGATAGAGAAAAACCATATTCTAGGTGGAACTGTTACCCTCTCGTGGGTGCATACTTGGGAACCTGTTTGCGGTACATCGCTATTATGCAAAAAATTGTGGGAGCGAATGCGCAAAATCCCGTTAGGAGCTTGCGATGTTGATTATTCTTTGTCTGCAAGCCGACTTAATCCGACAACAGGCAAACGCAACCGACCACTTCCGTTTGAACCATGGGCTTATTTGCAAGCCGTGGATGAAGAATTGCACAAAAATAATGTAAATAATATATTCTATAACAGCACATTTATAGCCAGTGAACATAGGAATAACAAAATCAAAAGAATTTATTGTATTGGGCCTGAAGGACGCTTTGCTGTAGAAGCTGATTATTTCATCGACTCTACTGCTGATATCTATCTGGCGCGTGAAGCAGGGTGCGGCTGGAGCTTAGGGGGTGATGCCAAAAGCGAATATGACGAGCCACATGCCCCTAAAAAAGGAGATCAGAATGATCTTAACGAAGTAAACTGGATCTATCGTGTGCGTCCAACTGGACATCCCGTAGAAGTAGAAAAATCAGAGGTTCCAGCAAAAGCTCAGATAAATGATTTATTCGCGCCCAAAATGCCCAATGAAGATGTTTTGGTAAATATCTGCGGAGCCGGAGTTTTAATGCCTGGCAATCCAACTGAATATAAAAAAGTAATGCTTGAGCAGAGGCATCTTGCGTGGGATTCATACCGTTGGCAGGTATTAAGCGGAAATCACCCCGACTGGGAATTTATCGGATTTGCGCCCCAAATTGGAATTAGAGAAGGTTTCCGCCTTAAAGCCAGATATGTAGTAAATGAAAATGATATAATTGCCGGGATCAGCGGACAATCCAATAAAGAATTTGCAGTAACTTGCGATCATCGCATGGATATTCACGGCAGTTCATTTTGCCGTGAATTGGATGAGCCGTTCGGGGTTCCATTTGAAAGCCTTATGCCGAAGGAATATGATAATCTTTTGGTTGCCTGTCGTGGCGCTGGTTTTTCACATATCGCTGCTGGATCTTGCCGTTTATCAAGAACTATGTTAACACTAGGAGAAGCCGCTGGAAAATTTGTTGCCAGAAATATCACAAAAATATAAAATCAGCCGAACAGGAATATTATGGTAAAAAGTGCAGGTTTTATTTTACCCCAAACAGCAATCCTGATTATCATCTAAGCCGTTTTGATGCTAAAACTATGCGTTTGACTGCATTGTGGTATTTTAGATTCAACTTAAGCCTGCGCAATCTGGCAGAGATAATGCTGTCGCGGAATATTGAAGTTTCGCATAAGACCATTGCTCGCTGGATTAAAAAGATTGGCCCTGAGATCGGAAAGAAAGCAGCCAAGCGTTTTTTCAAGAAACCTTGAAATCAATGGGAGTAAAACCAAAACGGATTTACAATGCTTACCCAGGAGCAAATGACGATGTCCTGGAAGCTGAACACGGAATAATGCATATTACCGGCGCAACAATTGACGTAACTGGTGGAATGCTCATGCGGTAACTTACTGGGGTTTGAACAGCAGATAAAATTTACTTTTAACTTTATAGATGATAGGAGACGGATAATGGCAAGTATATGGTTGGAGGCGGAATCTTTTGATAAGCTTGGTGGATGGGTAATTGATCAACAATCCATGGAGCAGATGGGATCGGCTTACATTATGGCACACGGCATGGGAATTCCTGTAGCGGACGCGGAAACAAATTGCAACGTGCCTGAAAGCGGACAATATGCGGTTTGGGCTCGCACACGCGACTGGACAGCCCCATGGGAACGCGGAACGCCGGCTGGCAGATTTAAGGTGCAAATCAATGAAAATCTGTTGCCGGAAACATTAGGAACAAATGGAACTGAATGGGGATGGCAAAAAGCGGGAACGGTCTTTCTAGAAAAAGGCGAAATCAAAGTAGCTCTAAATGACCTGACTGGTTTCAATGGACGATGCGACGCTCTCTATTTTACGACAGATCTCAATGAACAGCCCGAGAACGATAAACAGAAACTTGCCGATTTTCGCAGGAAGATCACAAAGACCGTTTGCAAGGATGATCCTGTCGAGTATGACCTAGCGGTTGCCGGTGGCGGAATCGCCGGTATTTGCACTACAATTGCCGCTATACGAGCCGGCCTGAAAGTTGTTCTGATTCAAGACCGGCCTGTCCTTGGCGGGTGCAACAGTTCAGAAATACGCGTGTCTATGGGGGGATACGCCCATGCAGAACCTTATCCTAACTTAGGGAATATTGTTACGGAAATAGCGCCCATAATGGGGAGCGGTAAAACTTATTCGGCTGAAACTTACGAGGATGCCAGAAAGGAAAAGGTATTTCAACTGCAGTCTGCCGATCAATACAAACTTGCTTTAAACGAGCGTATTTTTGAAGTTGAAAAGGACGCTGACGATTCCAGTAAGATTACGGCTTTTATTACGCGTCATACCCGGACTGGAGCCGAAACACGTTACCAGGCGCGCCTTTTTGCCGACTGTACGGGGGATGCTGTAATCGCGCGCAAAATGGGTGCGGAAGTGATGTACGGGTGCGAAGCCAGGGATGTGTTTGACGAGTCTATGGCTCCAGAAAAAGGAAACAATCAAGTCATGGGCCTTTCAGTTTTGTGGTATTCAGAAAAGGCGGACAGTCCTGTTGACTTTCCTGATATTGACTGGGGCATCCCCTTCAACGAGGAAAACGCTTATTATATTCGAGGCGGCGACTGGGAGTGGGAAACAGGCCAATACCGCGATCAGGCCGAAGAGACGGAGTACATCCGTGACTATGGAATGATGGTCACTTATGCAAATTGGTCTTACTTGAAGAATCACTCGAAACGAAAATCCGAATGGGCTTCCGATACTCTTTCCTGGGTTTCGCACGTTGGCGGAAAACGTGAGAGTTACCGGGTAGTCGGCGATTACGTTTTAACCCAGAATGATATTGAACAACATATTCTGTATCCCGATGCGACAGGTGCGATGACTTGGAATTTTGATCTTCATTTCCCAGATCCTGAAAATGAGCAAAAATTTAGAGAGGCGTTTCGTTCTTGTGCTTATCATCGGGGAATATTAAAACCATATCCAGTTCCGTACCGTTGCCTCTATGCCAAAGATGTAAAAAACCTTTTTCTTGGCGGTCGTCATATTAGCACATCGCATATCGCTTTTTCCTGTGCCAGAGTAATGCGCACATTAGGTATATTGGGAGAAGTCATTGGTATGGCGGCTAGTATTTGCGCAAAGAAGAACATTTACCCACGTGATATTTATAAAACACATTTAAATCTGTTAAAATCCATGATGGAAAAGGGAACCGCTATTCCGATTTACCATGCGTGGAAATGTGATGATACTGAATCATATCATTTCAAGGATACTGGTCATATTAGGTTATTTCCCGCAGAGAAGAATGATAATCTATCAGATATAAATATAAAAAGACGTATTAAAGCTTTAAATGTTCAGCATAAACATAAATGCCCTGAACTTTAAAGATGGGACAATCGGGGGGGGGCAGATGGCCGTATGGTGAAAATATTGAGATCGTCAAAAACGGCCTGACAAAATCAGGCGAACAGGAATATTATTGTAGAGAGTGCAGGTTTTATTTTACCCCAAACAACAATCCTGATTATCATCTAAGCCGTTTTGATGCTGAAACTATGCGTTTGACTGCATTGTGGTATTTTAGATTCAACTTAAGCCTGCGCAATCTGGCAGAGATAATGCTGTCGCGGGATATTGAAGTTTCGCATAAGACCATTGCTCGCTGGATTAAAAAGATTGGCCCTAAGATCGAAAAGAAATCAGCCAAACGTTTTTTTCAAGAAAACCTTGAAATCAATGAGAGTAAAACCAGAACGGATTTACAATGCTTACCCAGGAGCAAATGACGATATTCTAGAAGCTGAACACGGAATAATGCATATTACTATCACTCCGATTGAGCGCAGTCATGTGCCAATCAAGCGACGATATCACGCGATGTCGGGCTTCATTAACTTTAATAACGCTTATCGCTTCACAGAAAACTTCGAATACATCCGACTTGCGGCTTCTCAGAAATGCTTCAATTGATTATAAAAACACAGGCTGGAGAACAACAGAAATCAGCGATGTGTCGTATCGGCAAAGCACAACAAAAGCCTACCTTTAAAATAATAATTGATTTTTTACATTTTGTGATATTGACATTTCAAGCCTAAAGATGTATTATCTGAGAACATAAAACTTGATTTATTTTTAAAGGCAAGGATAAATAATGCCAAGAAATAACATATATTTGGACTTAATAGGAAAACTGGAGAAAAAAATTTCTGGAATGGCAGAGAATTCATTGCTGGCGTCAGAACAAAAAATGGCAGAAGAATTCGATGTCAGCAAGCCTACGCTGCGACGCGCTCTTAAGGCAATGGCCGACTCCGGACTGATACGCAAAATCAATGGCGTCGGCGTGCTCGTATCAAAGCCGCCACAGGCGATTTCACGGGAATTAATCTTTCTTTGCCATGACATTGTTTTCTTCGCCGAAACCTTGCAAAGCTTTGGAGCAACGGCAACAGAGTCGAATTACTTTATCTCCATTGTCCCGCTTATAGGCGATGAGCGGGCGCAAGGAAGAATTATTGCCAGCGTCGCGGAGCGTCATCCAGCAGGAGTGGCAATATACGCCGATTCAAAGCATAACCAACTGCCAGCGTTTCACCAACTGGCGGCTTCAGGAATTCCAACGGTCTACGTGATGCGGCTTCCACACGGCATTGACAATAACCTGCTGGAGTTCGGCAACGCCGATGGAGTCACTGAAATAGTGGAAAACTTTTACAGGGAGGGTTGCCGTCGAATCGCCCTTTACGGAGATGAGCGAGTGAACCCAGCAGCGGCTGCCGAGCGGGAACAAGGATTCTTGACTGGAATGAAAAAATGCCGACTGAAGCCCCGGCCTGAATTGTGGTGCTCGCATGACGCCGACGATGAACAGCGAGAGAAATTTCTTCAATTGTTTGCAGGCAAAAACACCCGGCCAGACGCCGTTTGCTCTCTAAACGACCATTGCGCTGGAAGTCTTATAAAAACACTGATAAAGCGCAAAATAAACGTTGATTCAATTCATTTTTCAGGCTTTGACCATTCCCTCTTGAGCGAATTCATTCCGCAGCCGCTTTTGACTGTGAAGCCGCCAATGGCAGAACTGGGAAAGGCTGCTGCTGAAATGTTGATCAGACAAGTGGAAAACCCGCAATTTGGCTTTCAGCGCCGAAAATTGCAAAGCGCCGTTTTTACTACAGAAAAATAAAAGGACAAGATAATGAAAGAGGCTTCGAATTCAAAAAGTTGGCTCGGCGGCAAAACCCGACAGGTATTGCTGCGCAGGGCTTTGGTTAAAAGCATGGGATACACCGATGAAGATTTGTCAAGGCCGATTGTAGGAGTAATAAACACTTGGGCCGAGACTAATCCGGGGCATTATAATTTTCGGCAGTTAGCGGAAGCAGTCAAGCGCGGCATATGGGCGGCGGGAGGATTTCCCCTGGAAGTCAACACAATGTCCATATGCGAGGTGTTTTTTGACATCTCCAGCCTGATATTCCGCAATCTTCTGGCTATGACTACCGAGGAGTTGATTGCCCGCCACCCTTTTGACGGTGTAGTCTTGATCGGTTCCTGCGATAAAAATGTCCCAGCGCAACTCATGGCGGCCGTATCCGCGGACAAGCCCATGATCTTTTTGCCAGGCGGCCCGATGCTGCCGGGAAATTATCAGGGCGAGTCATTGGCCTGCGGCACCGACAGTTTTAAAATATGGACAGAATACCAGGCTGGCGAGTTGAACGATGATGACCTAAAAAATATAGAAGGGTGTCTTTACGGCAGTGTCGGAGCCTGCCCTATTATGGGGACGGCCAACAGCATGCAGTGCGCTTCCGAATCGCTGGGGCTAAGCCTGCCAGGCAGCTCCAGCGCGCCAGCAGTGTCAGCCGAAAAAGCGCGCTTTGCCGAAATGACTGGGCGTCAGATCCTCAAACTGATCGAGCGCGACATCAAGGTTTCCGATATTGTCACAGAGGGAGCTTTGCGGAACGCAATCACTGTGCTGATGGCGTCCGGCGGCTCAACCAATCTGCTCATTCATTTGACCGCCATTGCGCGCCGGGCTGGCATCAAACTAGAACTTTCAGAATTCCAGCGCATCAGTGATCAGACTAGACTATTGGTCAATGTAAAGCCATCCGGCAAAGGAACAGTCGGAATAGAATTTCACCAATCCGGAGGAGTTCAGGCTTTGATGAAAGAGCTGGAGTCGTTGCTTGACACTTCAGTAATGACGGTCACCGGAAATGCCTTGAAAGAAAATCTTTTAAAAGCTCCATCATCCTTTAATCGCGATGTGATTGCGTCATGGGAGAAACCTCTTGCGAAAAATGGGGGCATAGCGACACTGCATGGCAATCTCGCGCCGCGCGGAGCAGTGATCAAGCGTTCTGCCGCCACTCCAGAGTTATTAAAATTCCGCGGCGAAGCAAGAGTATTCGACTCCCTGGAAGAGGCTGAGAAATATTTGCTTGACGAAAACTCAGACATGGATGAAAACAAGGCAATTATTTTGCGAGGATACGGCCCAAAGGGCGCGCCTGGCATGCCAGAATTTGGCAACTATATGCCGATTCCGCCCAAAATGCACAAACGTGGAATAAAAGATTATGTCCGTATTACCGATGCTCGAATGAGCGGCGGCGCGTTCGGCACGGTGGCGCTGCACGTCTGTCCAGAGGCCGCAGATGGAGGGCCGTTGGGAGCCGTGCGCGATGGAGACATCATTGTGCTCGATGCCGATGCCGGTATTCTGAAAGTGGAACTCTCCGACTCCGAGATTGCCGCGCGACTGGAAAAGACGAATTTTCAACCGAAGGAAAAGTTCGAACGCGGATTTATTCGTCATTATATTGATAACGTAATGCAAGCCGACGAAGGCTGTGATTTTAATTATTTATAAGGAAAAGAAAATGGAAATCAAGGGAATTTGTCCGATTGCCCCGGCAGTATTCGATGAACGCGGAGAATTCGACTTTGTCAGTTATCGGAGCTGTTGCGAAGCAATGTTGCGCGGCGGCTCACACTCACTGGCGCTGTTCGGAATTGCCGGGGAATACTACAAGCTTGATCGCTGCGAGGAAGAAGAACTTATTGAGACGACTGTTGATGTCTGCCATGCAAATAATGCGCCGGTAGTCATTTCAAATACCCGCCACGCAACCGAGGTGGCGGTCAAGTGGGCAAAGCGAATCGAAGCGGCTGGAGCCGACTGCATGATGCTTCTGCCCCCATTTTTCCTAAAACCCGGAGCGGCAGAGCTCACCCGCCATATTGAGGCATTGTGCGATGCCGTAAGCATTCCGATAATGTTGCAGTATGCCCCGGAGCAAACTGGAGTGGGAATTGCTCCTGAAATTTTGGCGGCACTGGGAGCGAGGCACGAAAATCTGCGTTACTTCAAGATAGAATGCAAACCGCCTGGAGCATATATATCCAAGTTGCTTGAATTGTTAGGAGGCAATGGGGAGATTTTCATTGGAAATGCAGGGTTTCAAATGATTGAAGGCTTCCGGCGCGGAGCGATTGGAGTGATGCCGGGGCCATCAATGTTTGATGTTTACAGAAGAATCTACGACCACTTGCAAGGCAATGAATTCGATGCGGCGACAGCTATTCACGAGAAACTAAACGCCATGCTTAATCACATCCGCCAAGACGTTGAAATGATAATTCATTTTGAGAAGAAAATTTTGAAGCGACGTGGTCTGATTCCCTCTGATTACTGTCGCAGTCCGAAATACCGTTGCGACCAATTGAACGAGGAATTATTTGATCAACATTATGGAAAACTAAGTCAGCTTTTCAATCATGAGGCGAAGGTATGATTTTGGCTAAACCTCTGAAAAACAAACGTGCTTTAGTTACCGGAGCGGCTAAGGGAATTGGACGTGGCATAGCGCTGGCTCTGGCAGAAGCGGGAGCAGATTTATTCCTGCATTACCGTTCCAAACCTGATGAGGCCGAGTCACTGCAAACTTTAATCAGAGAACAAGGACGTCAAGCGCATATCTTTCGCGCAGATCTAGGCAAAGACGATGACATAGCCGCACTGTTTCGCGAGATAAAGCAAGTATGGGGCGGCCTGGATATTGCGGTCAACAATGCTGGCTGGGATCCTGGCAATGTTCCGCGAGAAAGCATTGATGTAAATTTATATAGCCAACTAACCGATATAAATATTAAAGGAACGTTGTTCTGTTGTTTGCGAGAAATCGAGCTGATGCGTAAACATTCAGACGCTGGCAGCATTATAAATATTGGTTCAGTGCAGCAGGAAACCTCGGTTCCAGGACGCACTCTTTATGCGATGAGCAAAGGGGCGATTCACTCAATGACTGGACAGTTGGCGCTGGAATGCGGCTCGTTCAATATCCGAATCAACAACATTGCTCCTGGATATATCGAAGTTGAACGAATGGCTAAAGGGTCCAATTTCAACAGGGAAGACGTTGCGAGCGATATTCCGATTGGACGGATAGGAAGCGTGAAAGACGTCGGAGAATTGACCGTATTTCTGGCTTCTTCGTCATCTGAATTTATTACCGGGCAGACCTTGACTATTGATGGCGGAGTTTCACGCAAGCTGGCGCGGAGCTGCAGCATTGCCGGAACTCCAACAACTAAGGACACCATATAAAATGGATGTCAATTCAAAGCTTAAAAGGAGTTTTTTTAAATCATGAAATTTACCACCCCGTTCAGTATTCGCAATGGCGTCTTCCATGACAGATTCTTCAATCGCCTTGAGCTAATTTCAGCAGACTATCAGATTTCTTCTGGAAAAAACATCGACACTGATTTTCATAGCTTCTTCAGGGATGGCGTGAAGATGTTGCGTATCAGCATTGACGACAATGCCCTCTCGGACCCTGACGGCAAGATCATTGCAGGCGCAGCGTTGCGGGCTTTCGACCAAGCGGTAGAAAAGGCCTTCGAGTGCGGCATCTATCTGACGCTGATTCCAATAACTACGGGCAAGTTGACAGGACAAAAAAATTACGGTCCAGATGCAATAACGGCGCAGCAAAATTACCTCAGCGACTTGTTCATTCACAAGAACTCCTTTAGCGGCAAACGCCTATATGAGTATGAAAACCTCGCGGCCCTTGAAATCCTTTTCGATTTGGACGCCTTCAAGGAAAACGAGTTTGATCTTTACTGCGGAAGGGTTCTAATGGAGCCATATATAGACCATTATTTCTCAAGCCGGGTTCTCAAAATATATTCACTTGAAAGAGGAATGCCGGATAACACGCAGGCGGCCGCAATGAACCGACATTCCATAAAGTCAGTGGACGCCAATGCCTTTCGGCAGAAGAGCAGCAACAAGTTGGACTTTGAATCTTTCATGCCAGGAATACCTGAGTCTGTAATATCTTCATGGATAAAAGGTTCTGGTCAATCAGGATGGAGTCCGGTTGCGGTTGGAGATGCAACTTCAATTGATGAACATCCACATCAAAACGGAGGCGCGGAAGGATGGCTTTCTTTTGCCTCTAATATTTCTGTCGACTTGCGCCTAAGCTTTCCATACACTGTCAAAACGGCAAAATTCCGTCCATCTCTCGAAAAAGAAGTCAAAGTTAAGATAGAAGGCTCGATTGTTGAAATGACTCTCTCTGAACCTTGCTACGGAGCATTGGAAATCAATTATGACAATGATGATAAAATCGCCTCTTCTGCGCTTTGTTCCGAGGAATCATAGCTTTCTCTGCGTCTTT
>CAZYVR010000108.1:0-15651 GCA_964651145.1 uncultured Victivallales bacterium
GCCGCTTGTTCTGGAAATCCTGATTGCCGCCCTTCTGACCGCAGCCGCTTCGGGGCCCGGATGCCGAGCTCAAATAAACATTCATCAGGTGGCTTTTGTGCTGGATGATTCGGCGTCGATGAGCGCAAAATCTTCAGATGGCAAAACCGCGCGCGATCGCGCGTCAAATGAGATCATAAAATATCTGGGGAAGCGAAAGCCTTTTTCCTGCAATATTATTCTTTCAGGCTTTCAGCCAAAACTGCTGGCCGGAACATTGACAAACATAAAAGATGTTGACGAAGCGCTAAAGCAGTGGCGGCCCGAAAAAGCGACTCACGGATTCCTGTCCGCATTCAGGATGGCGAGACAAATCTCAGGGGATAAAGGGGACATTGTTTTTTTGTCCGATCATCGTCCGCCAAAAGACAAAAACGGAAAACATGCGCCGCCGGAAGGCGCAAGATGGCTGTCAGCAGGAATGCCTTTGGAGAATGTCGGGATTATAACGGCGTCAAGGAAGCAAAAAGTTATTGAAGGAAAAGAGGAAATTTTTTTGATAGCCCGCAATTTTGGAAAAAAGGAAAGAAACATTGAGCTGACATGCGCCGAAGGCCTTGACGGCAAGGGGATATTGACGGAAAGAAAAATCAAGCTGCCGGGCAATTCAGAAAGAAAAATATCTCTGGAATTGACTCGAATAATAAAAGCTCCACTGAAAGTTTCAATTGTGTCGGAGGATGCTTTAACAGGGGATAATTCCGTCATTCTGGCTCCGGACGCGTCTCCGCGAACAAGGGTATGCGCCAAGTTTAAGGGTAAGAATTTGAAAAAACTTTTTGACTCCACTTTTGCCGCTCTCGGGAACGCAATAATATTGACCAAAAAAAGGCCGCATATAATTGTTTCCGACGCAAGGGAATTCATTTCTGGATGGGGCAAAAAATATCCAGAATCCTGGCAAGCGTTGTTCTGTCGGCAAACGCCTGACAGGGAGGAGGCAAGAATTAACTTCGGGCCGTATGTTGTGTCCAAAAACAATTTGCTTTGCAAAGGAATCAGCCTCAAAGGAATAAGATGGGCCTCGTTGAAAAAAGAAGCCGCTGAAGACAGCCATATGCCGCTTGTCTCATGCAAAGGCTTTGCGCTTGTTTCTGAAAAGCCTTCGCTTTTGGCAAACGGGCCGCGCCAGTTTTTCTTTTCTTTTTTGCCCAGATTCTCGAACTTGCAAAGAACTCCTGTATGGCCTGTGATGATTCACAATCTTATAAAAATGCGCTCAGACAGTTTTCCCGGCTTCAGAGAAAGAAATCATCGCGCCGGCGAGTCGGCAAAGGGAAATTTTCCAAACGCAAAAACTCTAAAGCTTACGCCTCTCTCGGGCGGGAAGGCTAAGATATTTAAAACAGACGCGGTCAGTTTTGCTTCTCACTCGCCGGAAGTTTTTGCGCTTGTGGTTGACGGCAAAAAAGACGGCGTTCTAGTTTTTAATCTTCTCTCACCGGAAGAGTCAGACCTAAGAGAATGCGCATCCGGCTTATGGGAAGACAAAAAACAAAACAAGGGAATTGCAAAGGCTGCCTGGCGCGATGAATCGTGGCTCTTTCTGCTTGCCGCCTTGGCGCTTGCGTTTCTTCACATGTTCCTTGTCCGCAGAAAGGAGGCGCGCCTGTGATTTTGCATTTTCTTTTTCCGGCATGGTTCCTTTTGATATTTCCAACGGCCTGGGCTTTATGGAAATGGCGGGCAGGAAGCGCGTTGTTGAACACGATTCGCGCGGCTTTTTTCCTTTCGCTGATTTTGGCCCTTGCGCAGCCGCGCTTGAAGTTTGAAAGCCTCGGCGGAGTTCTGGCTGTGGTCGCGGATCGTTCAAAGTCCTTGCCGGAAGGAGCTCGCGAAAGGCAAGCCGAAATTTTGAAACTGCTCGAAAAAGAAAAAGGCGACAGGGACCAGATAGCGGTTGTCGGCTTTTCAGACAAAGTCTGCGTTGAACAGCTTCCCGACACTGGAGATTTTGACGCCTTCAAGGGATATTACTCCGGAAACGCGTCCAGGCTGGCGGACGCGCTTGACATGGCAGTCTCGCTTGTGCCAAAGGATCGCCACGGACGGGTGTTGATCCTTTCGGACGGGCGCCACACTGGCATGTCGCCTCTGGAGCTTGAAAGCATAGGGAACAAAAAAAACATGCCCGTTGATTTCAGAATGATGTCGCGCCCGACAGGAAAAGACTTGTCAATTATCGACATTAACCTTCCGGCCAATGTGGAAGAGGGCGAGACGTTTCAATTTGCTGGCGAGATATTTGTCCCGGAACGCGCGACTGTTTCCTATGCGCTCAGACGCGACGGACGAAAAATAGCCTCCGGCAAGATTGATTTTGCGCCTGGGCGCAGGATTATTCTTTTTCAGGACCGCATCGAAAAGGCTGGAAACGCCCGCTATGCGCTTGAAATTTCATCGCCGCTTCCTGACGCGACAAAAGAAAACAATTACGCCGAAGCAATGACAAGCGCAAAAGGCGCGCGCGCGATTTTGCATGTTGGCCCTTTTAATTCGCGTCTTTTAAATCTGGCGGACAAAGGGGGGCTGAAAATTGTCCATAAATCGGCCATTGAAATGGACTGGTCCATCAACGGGCTTTCAAAGTTTAAAGCTGTCATATTGGAAAATACGCCAGCTATAAAATTGGGATTTGAAGGCCAGGAAGCCCTTAAGAATTTTGTTGAACTAGGCGGCGGTCTTATGGTCAGCGGGGGGCGGCAGAGCTTCGGCATAGGCGGCTACTATAAAACGCCCGTCGCCGATGTCCTTCCGATAAGCATGGAGCTGCGACGCGAACACCGCAAGCTTACAACCGCCGTGATCGTGGCTTTGGACAGAAGCGGAAGCATGAGCATGCCGGTGCCTGGCGGAAGAACTAAAATGGATTTGGCAAATCAAGGGACAGCGTCCGCGCTTGAGCTGCTCTCCGATTCCGATTATTTTGGAGTTCTGGCCGTGGATTCGCGGGCGCATGTTATTGTTAACGCAACCAAAATATCAGGTTCGCGCGACGGAATGGAGCATAGGATCAGAGCCATCAAGTCTATGGGCGGAGGCATATTTGTTTATGAAGCTCTGCACCACGCCGCCAAAATGCTTTTAGACATAGAGGCGGGTGCCAGGCATATTATTCTTTTTGCCGACGCCGCCGACTCTGAAGAGCCTGGCAAATACAAAGAGCTGCTGAACAAACTGAGAGCAAATGGCATAACAGCAAGCGTCATCGGATTGGGAACGGAAAAAGACTGCGACGCGGATCTTTTGAAGGACATAGCAAAACGCGGAGAAGGAAACATATATTTCAGCAACTCCGCCAAAGAACTGCCGCAACTTTTTGCCCAGGAAACACTGACAGTGTTCCGCGGCGCGTTTGTGGAAGAAGCGACTCCGGTCAAAAGAACAGCCGACCTGTCGCTGATATGCGACATGCCCTTAAGCAAGCCGCCGCCAATCGGAGGATTTAATTTGACTTACTTGAAGCAAAAGGCTTCTCTGGGGCTTGTGACGGATGATGAAAACAAAGCGCCCGTGCTGGCTTTTCATTCCTGCGGAGCCGGGCGCTGCCTGGCATTTGTCGGGGAGATCGACGGCAAGTTCACAGGCGCGTTCGGCTCATGGGACAAAAGCGGAGAAATATACCTATCATGCCTGCGCTGGATTAATGCATCAGCCACAGATGAAGACGAAGATTTATTCATTAACGCAAATCGCGCCGGGGCAGACGTCACAGTGACAATAGAGCTCGACCCTTTGCGGACAAAAAATTCTTTTCTCAAAGCTCCGCGCCTGATTCATTTGCGTGAGACGGCGGCTGGAATAGTCAAAGAAATAATCCCTTTTAAATGGAAAGAGCGCGACGTGCTTGTTGCCAACGCTTCCCTTGACGGAAAAGAGTCCAGCCATTTTTATGTGAGCGTTCAAAAAACGTCTGACAAAGAGGAAAAAATAATTCCATGCTCCAGCATGTGCCTGCCTTATCCCCAGGAGCATGTTCCAGAGCTTGATCCGCATCGAGGGGCAAAGGTTCTTTTAAGGATTGCAGAGCTTACAGGCGGAAAGGAACGCGTTTCATTTGACGGCATATTTAAGAATATCCCGCCATTTGCGAGATATATCCCGATCTGGCATTATCTGGCTTTGATTTCCCTGGCTGCATTGGTTTTGGAAGTAGCTTGCAGGCGAATGGGAATAAACTTTAACTTCCGGCCAAGACCAAGCGCCGATCAAAAGCGCGCAACCCAGACAAAGAAAAAGGCTTCCCTCACAATCAAGCAGGAATCAGAAAATGAGACTGCAAAAGAAAACAGCTCCGGCAGCGTTCTTGGCGCAATCTCGAAGGCCAAAGAAAAAAGCCGGAAAAGAATGAAATAATTATAAAATGGAGAATGGCTTTATGAGAAAAATAGTTGTCCTTGACGGATACACGCTCAATCCCGGAGATCTAAGTTGGGACAAAGTCGCGGAGCTTGGGGAGCTTGAAGCGCATGACCGCACTTTGCCGGAAGAGACTATAGCGCGCGCAAAGGGAGCTGAAATAGTTCTGACAAATAAAGTCGCGCTTTCGAGGGAAACAATCAGCAAGCTGCCGGATTTAAAATATATAGGGGTGCTTGCCACAGGCTACAATCTAATCGATGTCAAGGCGGCGGCCGAAAAAGGCATTGTTGTTTCAAATGTTCCGGTTTATGGCACAAAACCCGTGGCGCAAATGACCTTTTCGCACATATTGAATCTTGCTCAGCGCGTGGCCTGCAATTCTAAGGCTGTAAAAAAAGGGAAATGGAGCGAGTCAAAAGATTTTTGCTATTTGGATTATCCGACAATAGAGCTTGACAGCCTGAGCATCGGAATTGTTGGGTTCGGCCGCATCGGTCAGGCTGTCGCGAGTTTGGCAAAAGCCTTTGGAATGAAGATCCTCGCATATAACGCGGGCAGAAAAAAAATAGCCGACAATGTTGAATTTGTTAAATTGGATGAACTATTTCAGCGCAGCGACATCGTGTCCCTGCACTGTCCCCTCAATTCCGAAACTGAGAAAATTGTCAATGGCGAAAAACTGTCTCTAATGAAAAAGACAGCCTTTCTTGTCAACACAAGCCGTGGCGGACTCATCGATGAATCTGAACTTGCGGACGCGTTAAATTCAGGGCGCATAGCCGGAGCGGGGCTTGATGTCCTTTCCACTGAGCCGCCAGAAAAAAGCAATCCGCTTTTGGCGGCAGAAAATTGTTTCATTACCCCGCACATTGCATGGGCCACAAAAGCTGCGCGGGAAAGGTTGATGAGAACAAGCGTTGAAAACATTAAAGCATTCCTTAACGGGAGCCCGCAAAATATAGCAAGCGCGCCTTGAATTTAGCGCTAAAACTTGATACTGTTATTATCTAAATCAGAGGGAGTCAGGCAATGGATAAAATTTCAAATAATGAAGCAGCCGGAGAAGCGGAATCAAAAATAGCAAAAGATGCCGCGGACTATTGGACCGAAAGCTTGACAAGTGAAGACAAAAGAGGCGTTTCGCATTGGCGGAACTCACCCCAATGGAAAAACGAAGAACAATGGCTTAATATTGGCAGGGAGAACTTCACCCGCTACGAAGAATTTGCCCGACAAATTAATTTTAGGCGCCCTATAAAAAAAATGTTGGAATGGGGGCCAGGCGGCGGCTCAAACGCGCTTGCTTTTGCCAATGAAGTCGAAACATTTTATGGAGTTGACATCTCCAAGCCGAATTTGTACGAATGCCGCCACCAACTTGAGCTGGCCGGAGCCAAAGACAAATTCATCCCCATTCATATTGACCCGGAAAAGCCCGAGGGCATTTCGTCTGTTATCCCAATGGAGGATTTAGATCTTTTTCTTTGCACGTCTGTTTTGCAGCATATGCCCAGCAAAAAATATGTTGTAAATATGTTAGCTATTGTTTACCATTTGCTAAAGCCGGGCGGCATTGCGATTGTTCAAGCCAGATATGACGACGGATCAGAGAAAACAGCCCAAAAAAATTCCGATTATCATAAAAATGTATTATTTTTCACTTCCTTCCATGTGCATGAATTTTGGGATATTCTTCAGAACGTAATTGGATTTAAGCCAAAGCAAGTTTCTCTTGAGCTGCCCACTAATTATGCATACTATTTTTTCCAAAAATGATTTAAAAGCTTTGCCCCTGATTTTTCAGGCGTTATTTTTATTAAAACCATCATTAAACGACAATAAATGAGAGGGAGGCATGAAAATCAAAAAAACAATGGCATTGGCAGGGGCGCTGATTATTGCGCTCTTGTGGACCGTGGCGGCAACAGCGTCCAAAGAAGCTTCTATCAAAAAAGAAGACAACAAACAATTGCATGGACGCTGGATAAGCGTGAAAATTGACAGCCCAAGCATTCTCTTTGAGTTTGTCGACACTATTGAAATAGATATTTTTAAAGGACACCGCTTTAAAGGAGCCGCAACTCTTGTTGAAGGCTCCACGATCAGCAAAGAAGGCGGCTACAGGGTAGTGGATGACAAATTTTTTGCCAAAGTGGACGGAATAAAACAAGAAGAAAAAGCCTCGTTCAAATTCAAAGGCGAATTTCTTATAATAGAAGACAAATCCCTTAATCTTACAGTAAAATTTAAACGAAAAACCAAAGGCTCATCGTCCGACAGTTGGTTTTAAAAAAGAAAAGAAGCGATAAAATGGAAAATTCGACAATAAAACTTTGGGACAACATCCCAGAAGGGGACTTTTGCCCGACTATTGACCTGTACCCCATCGAAACAGACGCCCCGCGCGGCGCGGTTCTTATTTGTCCAGGTGGCGGGTATTCCCACAGAGCCGACCATGAGGGCGAAGATGTGGCTCGCAAATTCAACGCCTCCGGCCTTCATGCCTTTGTTCTTCAATACCGGGTGGCTCCGAATCGTCATCCGTCTCCGCTTGAGGATGCAATTCGTGCGATAAGAATAATCAGGAGCAACGCAAAAAACTGGAAAGTCGATCCTGACCATGTCGCGGTTTGCGGTTTTTCCGCAGGCGGACACCTAGCCGCCAGTCTGGGCGTTCATTATGAAAGAGGACATTCACACGCAGAGGAAATGCTGGATCAGATAGGGAGCAGGCCCGACGCGATGATTCTTTCATACGCCGTTATTTCGTCCGGCGAATTCAGACACAATGGGTCGTTTGAAAATCTTTTGGGAAAAGACGCGCCGGAAGAGCTCATGGAAAAAATGTCTCTGGAAAAGCAAATTGACGCCGAGACTCCGCCCGCTTTTTTGTGGCATACAGCGGATGACGCTGGAGTGCCTGTGGAAAACAGCCTTCTTTTTGCAAAACAACTCAGCAAGCACAACATTCCATTTGAGCTACACGTGTATGAACAAGGCCGACATGGCTTGGGGCTTGCCCCGGAAGATCCGCATGTGGCGTCATGGTTTGAGCATTGCCGCGAGTGGCTGAAAAGAAGAGGCTGGGAATAAGGACAAGATCCTCAACCAAACAAATAACCAAGGAATTTAAAATGAGCAAATGGCCAATAGCGCTGACAATTTCTATTTTATTGTCCTTTTCAATTCATGCAGAAAAAACCAAAAAATACAAAGATGGCGTCTACTATGGAGCGGCCAAAGGATACGAGGGGCCGGTAAAGGTAAAAGTCGAAGTCAAAAACGGAAAAATTAAAAACGTCAAAATAATAAAGGAAAAAGAGAGCGCCCCGAAAGCAGCGTTCAAAAAAATTCCTTCAAAAATAATAAAAAAGCAGAAAATAAAAGTGGACATCGTTTCCGGCGCGACAGTCACTTCTAACGCAATAATAAAAGCAGTGAAAGACGCCCTCAAAAAAGCCGTTGCCAAAAAATAGCTTATACTCTTACTTTGAAACGAAAACAAACATTCAGGGGAGAAAAAAACAACCTTTTTTTAGAAGGGTTATCCCTTTCTCCCCTAAAAAGCAAGTCCTATTATTCGGACATATAATTGGGGGCATCCTTAAGCATGGTCACATCATGAGGATGAGCTTCCTTCAAGCCTGCGTTTGTAACCCGAACAAGCTTGCCGTTTTCCTGAAGCTCTTTTATGCTTTTAGTCCCGCAATAGCCGCATGAGTATTTCACGCCGCCCACAAATTGATGGAGAACTTCGCTGATCGAGCCGCGAAACGGAACCATTCCTTCAATCCCTTGAGGAACAAGCTTTTTGACATCGTCAACGTCTTCCTGGCCGTAGCGCTCGCGGCTGCCTTTGGCTGTTTTCATTGCGGCAAGACTGCCCATGCCTCTGTATATTACAAACCTTCTTCCGTGGTGTATGATTTTTTCTCCCGGACTTTCCGAAGTCCCGGCAAGCGCGGAGCCCATCATCACAGATGAAGCGCCGACTGCAAGAGCTTTTGCCACGTCGCCGGACTGCTTTATGCCGCCGTCAGCTATGACCGGAATGTCATCCGGCAATGCGCGGCTCACATCATAGACCGCAGATATCTGCGGAACGCCCACGCCGGCAACAACGCGGGTGGTGCATATTGAGCCAGGGCCGATTCCCACTTTGACCGCGTCCGCGCCGGCGTCTGCCAGAGCCTTCGCCGCTTCGCCTGTCGCAATATTTCCAGCGGCCACATCTATGTGCGGATATCTTTCCTTTGCCATTCTTACAGTGTCAATGACGCCGGAGCTGTGTCCATGAGCTGTGTCTATGACCAGCACATCCACTTCGGCGCTTGCAAGAGCTTCCAGGCGCGCCTCATCGTATGGCCCGATAGCGGCCGCAACGCGCAACTGATGGTTTTTGTCTCTATTGTAGTCGGGCTCTTCATTTTCCGTCAATGTCTTTACATCGTGGAAGCTGTAGAGTCCGACAAGTCGTCCTTTGCTGTCGACAATTGGAAGCTTTCCTACTTTTCGCTTCACCATTATTTCAAACGCCGCGCAGAGCGGAATTCCTTCAGGAGCAGAAACAACTTCGCGAGTCATCACTTCTTTCAGAGTCATGCTGTAACAGGTGAGAAATTTCAAGTCTCTGGCTGTAAGGATGCCAATAAGTTTTTTATTGTCGTCAACAATGGGAAAGCCTGAAAAAGAATATTGTTTTTTTTCTTTCTCCGCAAACATTTGCTCCACAGTCTGGTCAGGATGAAAAACAACAGGATCTTTGATCAAGCCGTTAAGATAGTGTTTCACCTTGCGAACCTCTTTTGCCTGCATTTCCACTGAAAGGTTCTTGTGAATGACTCCGATGCCGCCAAGGCGGGCCATAGCTATTGCCATTTCACTTTCGGTTACAGTATCCATAGCCGCGCTGACAAAAGGAATATTCAAAGAAATATTGCGCGTGAATCTTGAGCCTATAACAGCCTCTTCAGGCAGAAAATCGGCGTATTGAGTAACCAGCGAAACATCGTCAAATGTCAAAGCATCGTATTTAAAAGCCGACATAAATTCATCAATATATTTGTTCACCATAACAAAGTCTCCGGAGAATGATTAACATTTGCAAAATGTATTATAATGTGTCGCGCGGCAATTTAAAGCGTCATTCGCCAATAATTTTAACAAGGACACGCTTGCGGCGTTTTCCGTCAAACTCTCCGTAGAAGATTCTTTCCCACGGACCGAAGTCCAATTGGCCGTTTGTTACAGCCACAACAACTTCGCGTCCCATTATGCTTCTTTTGAGATGCGCGTCGCCATTGTCTTCAAATCCGTTGTGGGCGTATTGCGAGTATGGCTTTTCAGGCGCGAGCTTTTCCAGCCACTTCTCGAAATCCGAATGCAAACCGCTCTCGTCATCGTTGATAAAGACTGAAGCTGTGATATGCATGGCGTTGCAAAGCAAAAGGCCCTCTTTTATTCCGCTTTCGCGCAGGCACTTTTCCACATCTGGAGTGATGTTGATCAATTGGCGACGCTGTGTTGTCTCGAACCATAATTCTTTGCGGTGGCTTTTCATTGTCTTGCACCTTTTTTTATTCGTTAATTTTAGAAAATTCAGACACAAATATAGTTGCCCGAAAAGACAAAGGCAAGCCTTTGAAGCATTGATATATCTCTGCCCCGCATTGCAATGCGCCGCCAAAAGTCCAGAGAGCTGTCGCTGCAACGAAATAAAGCTTGTTGTCGCTTCGCATCCCAACAAGCTGCAGACTTTAAATGCGCCATGCGTGCAGTCGCCCCACAAAGTGCGTTTAAAAGTGGCTTCGCCACCGGCTTTTTTATTTTTCAGGACTTTTGGCGGCCCCGTCGGGTTAACGGATGTCGAATATTTTCTCTATTAAAATCAATTCAAGTCATTGACAATATTTGCTTTTTATATTATAGTTATTAGCATATGCCAATAACTTTAAAAGGGAATTATGCCAAGGCCATTTAAATGCAGAAAAGTGAGAGGTTGTTTTGCCGTTGATTATTTCAAGCCAGCAGGGATTCCTTTGCGCGAGCTTGACGAAGAAATTCTCGGCCTTGACGAAATGGAGGCGATAAGGCTTGCCGATTCCGAAGGATTGTATCAAGCTGACGCCGCGGAGAAGATGGGGGTGTCCAGGCAAACGTTTGGCAATATCCTCAAGACTGCGCATAGGAAAATTGCGGAAGCCCTTATTAAGGGGAAGGCAATAAAACTGGAGCGCGGAGAGGCTCCCATTGCGCAACACGGCGAACAAGGCAAAGGTCAAGGCAAAGGTCAAGGCTGTGGCATGGGACGCGGCATGGGACGCGGGCAATGCTTCGGCAGGGGCAGAGAATAACAAAACAAATAAAAAAGGAGCAATAAAATGCCAGGAAGAGACGGGACAGGACCAGTGGGACTTGGATCAATGACAGGCGGCGGATTTGGATTTTGCGCTGACGGCATTGGAGCAGGAGTTGAAGATGCAAGATATTTTGGCGCTCGGCGCAGGCGTTTCGGGTGTGGCAGAGCCAAAAATTTCCACTGTCGCGGCAACAACGTATCGGAAGAAAAAGAAATTATAGAAAACGAGTTGAAGTTTCTTGAAAACAGAATAACCGGACTCCGGAACAGATTGGATAAAACAGAAAAATGAAAATAGCTATTACAGCAAAAGGCGACAGCCTTGATTCGCAAGTTGATTCGCGATTCGGACGGGCCACGAAATTCATCGTGTTTGATACAGACAAGAATGATTTCTGCGTCATTGAAAACTTGCAGAATTTGAACGCCGCTCAGGGCGCTGGAATACAGTCAGCCCAGAGCGTTGTCGCTTCCGGCGCGGAATATGTGATAACCGGACATTGCGGGCCAAAAGCGTTTCGCGTTTTGAGAGCCGCCGATGTAAAGGTCATTCTCGAATGTTCGGGCACAGTTGGCAAAGCCCTTGACAAATTTTCAGCTGGCGAATTGAATCTATGTGATTCCCCGGATGTTGAATCTCATTGGCTTTAACAAAGCGCGCGCGACAAGGAAGTGAAACATGATTATTACAGTTGCGAGCGGCAAGGGCGGGACAGGCAAGACCACTTTTAGTGTTAACTTGGCATATGCTTTGGCGCAAAATAAAAAAGTCCGTTTGTTGGATTGTGATGTGGAAGGAGCAAACGACAACTTGTTTGTAAAAGCCGGAAATCTCCATTCCAAACCGGTTGAAATAAGCGTGCCTGAATGGAATGTGTCCAAGTGCGTAGGTTGTGGGCTCTGCGCCGAAGCATGTTCGTTCAACGCATTGGCAAAGGTAAAAAGGAACGTGTTGGTTTTTTCTGAATTGTGTCATTCCTGCGGCGTGTGCCTTCAAGTCTGCCAATATGGAGCCATAACCGAAGTAGCCAAAGAAATAGGGAAGGTTGAAAGCAGCGTCGACGCTCCGTTCTTCTTTGCGCAGGGAATATTGAATATAGGAGAATCATTGGCGGCAAAGGTGGTCAAGGCTGTCAAGAATTTTGTCAGCGTTGACTCTGTAAATATTATCGACGCATCTCCAGGGGCTGGCTGCTCAGTGGTGGAATCCATGAGCGGAGCCGATGTTTCCGTATTGGTCACTGAGCCGACGCCTTTTGGTTTGAATGATCTAAAACTCGCTGTCCAATTGTCATTAAAAATGGGAATTCCGACAGGAATCGTGATCAATCGTTCGGATGGCAGAGACGCAATTATTCATAATTATGCCAACAAAGTAAATGTGCCGGTTATTGGGGCGATCCCTTTTAAAAGGGAGTATGCCGAAGCCTATTCGAAGGGCGAAATATTGACGAATAATTTTCCTGAATTTAAAGACAGCCTCACGGCAATATATGCCCGCATAGAAAAGCTTGCTTCAAGCAAGGCTTCATTCGTTTTTATGGAAGACGAGGATGTAAAAGTTGCGAATAAAGAAAAGGTTCATTTGTCGGAGGGAACGTCTGAGGATTTCAAGGAAATAACAATCATCAGCGGCAAAGGCGGAGTGGGCAAAACGACAATCGCAGCGTCTTTTGCGGCGCTTGCCAAAGATAAAATAATTGCCGACTGCGACGTGGACGCAGCCGATATGCATCTGTTGCTGAAACCCGGCCTTGTTGAGTCGCATGAGTTTTCCGGCGGAAAAAGAGCAGTCATTGACGCTGAAAAGTGCTCCGCTTGCGGCGCTTGCGCAAAGGCATGCAGATTTGAGGCTGTCAAGCTGAGCCATTCCGGAAAGAGCTATGAAATTGATGCTGTTTCATGCGAGGGCTGCGGGCTTTGCTTCATTGTTTGTCCCGAAGGCGCGGCAAGCATGAAAGACGCGGTGAACGGAGCCTGGTTTGTATCCAACACGAAACACGGCCCGATGTCTCATGCAAGGCTCGGGATAGGAGAAGAAAATTCAGGGAAGCTGGTCACGCAAGTCAGAAACAAGGCGACAGAGTTGGCTGTAAAATATAAAATGCCCCTTATTGTTTCCGATGGCCCTCCGGGCACAGGCTGTCCGGTCATTGCCTCAATATCCGGCTCGGATCTGGCGTTGGTAGCGACGGAGCCTACGGTGTCCGGCGTCCATGACATGACAAGGGCATTGATGCTGACAAAGCATTTCGGGCTTCCGGCTGTCGTTATAATAAACAAGGCCGACTTGAACTTGGAAATGACAAGGCGCATTCATGAAACAGCCAGTGAATTCAATGCTGAAGTAATAGCCGAAATTCCTTTTGATCAAAATGTAAACGAGGCCTTGCGCCAGGGACTTATCCCGGCAGAATATAGTGGTCCTGCCGCGGAGGTCCTAAAGGCGGCTTGGCTTAAAATAAAAACGGAGTATTTAGAAAATGTCTGAGAATGAGAAAGCAAACTGCGCGACTTGCGCCAAAGAGAATTGCGCCGCAAAAGGGCAAAGACCCGATGAACAACTTGAAGAATTTCTTGAAAGACAAGAGTTGTCGCAGAGACTTTGCAAAATAAAAAATAAGATTATGGTGTTGTCAGGGAAAGGGGGAGTTGGGAAGAGTTCCGTCTCTGTGAATTTAGCTTCCTCCTTGGCTATGGAAGGGTTCACTGTCGGGCTTCTTGACATTGACATTCATGGCCCAAGCGTGCCTACAATGCTCAATATTGCGGATAAAAAGCCGGCCCAAACGGAGGATGGAATAGTTCCAATAAGCATCGGCTCATTGAAAGTGATGTCGATTGGGCTTCTTCTGCAAAATCCCAATCAGGCTGTCATTTGGCGCGGCCCCATGAAAATGGGAGTGATAAAGCAATTCCTGAAAGATGTGGCATGGGGCGAGCTCGATTACCTTATCATCGATGCGCCTCCGGGGACTGGCGACGAGCCGCTTTCCGCGTGCCAGCTTATTGACGACCTTGATGGCGGCATTGTTGTTACAACTCCTCAGGATGTTGCGTCTGTCGATGTCAGAAAATCAATAACTTTTTGCAGGCAATTAGAACTTCCGGTTATTGGCGTTGTCGAAAATATGAGTGGCTTTGTTTGTCCAAAATGCGGCGAGTTGACAGATATATTTAAATCCGGCGGCGGAGAAAAACTCGCGGCTGAAATGAAGGTTCCATTTTTGGGCAAACTGCCCATAGACCCTGACGTTGCGGCTGCCGGCGATTCCGGAACGCCGTACGTGCATAGCTTTAAAGGCACAAAAACCGCTGAGATGTTCAAAGAAATAGTTGAAAAAATAATCAAAACAATCGAGGAGACGAACAAATGAAGATCGCAATACCAATGGCAAACGGCAAACTTTCAATGCATTTTGGACACTGTGAAAAATTTAAGATTTTTACAGTGGACACAGACACGGCTAAAATCGAGGAAAGCGTTGAGCTTGTCCCTCCACCGCATGAGCCTGGCGTTCTTCCTAAATGGCTGGCGAAAAAGGGAGCGGATGTGATTATTGCGGGCGGCATGGGCATGAGGGCGCAGACACTTTTCCAGCAACAGAATATTGAGGTGATAACCGGAGCGCCGGCAGAATCGCCCGAAGATATTGTAAAATCATTTATGAATGGCACATTACATACCGGCGACAATGTTTGCGATCACTAATTGGGCGCAACAAATAAATAAGCCGACAACAACAAAGCAAAAAGAAAGGCAAATAAAATGGCAGCAAAAGTTGACCAGGACAAATGCACAGGTTGCGAATCATGCGTAGGCGCTTGCCCATGCGAAGCTATCTCTATGGATGGCGGAAAAGCTAAAGTCTCTGACGGTTGCATCGACTGCGGAGCATGCGTGGACGAATGTCCGCTTGAAGCTATCAGCATGGAATAGCTTTTAAGCTTAATTCTTTGTGCCGTCCGGAAAACCGGACGGCATTTTTTTTGAGCCCGTCAGGGAGCTGTGAAAAGTTAATCTTCGAGGGGGGATAGCGCTTTCAGGATTTGCGGAAGCAGCTGTTTTTTTCTGCTGAGCACTCCCGGAAGGTTGTAAAGGTTTTCCTCAAGCTTTTGAAACGGGAGAATTGAGAGGATTTCTTCTTGGCCGACTGCAAGAAGAATAGAGCTTTCTATGGCAATGTCTGTTATCAAAAGCCCAAAGAAATCAAGTCCGTCTTCTTGCAGGAGTTTTTTGGATGCTTCAAGAAGCTCTGTCTGCTTTTTCCTGAACTGTTCGAAATTGATCTCTTCCAGCTGAGAAATTGAAAAGTTGAATTTGTCGGTGTTAAAGTTCTTTTTGTCGGCCGCGATTGCCTTTTCTGGAGAAAGCTGGGCTATCAGGGAGCCTATTTTAAATATCTCGTCTGTCAGCTTTTCGGGCTTTATTCCGGTTCTCTTGGTGAGAGCGTCAAGGGCGCGCTTGTCCCGCCTGGTCGAAGTTGGAGACCTCAGCATCAGTGTGTCAGAAATGACTCCGGCCATCAAAATTCCGGCAATGGATTTGCTCAATTCCATTTTTTCTTCCAGGAACATTTCCGTGATCAGCGTGCATGTGCTTCCCACTGCGTCGCAGGTTATTTTAATTGGCAGAGTTGTGGGGGGCATGCCAAATCGATGATGGTCTACAATCTCCACAACCGGGACTTCGTTTATTCCTTCCACTGCCTGGTCAAACTCGTTATGATCAACCAGAATTAATTGAAAAGGGCTGTAGTCGTCCAGATCGGACTTTTTAAATGAACCGACAAGATTGTTGGATTTGTCCAAAACAGGAAAGACATCTTCAAGGCTTCTCATTAGTTTGCGTTTTATATCGCAAATCCTGTCGCTTTTTTTGTAAGTGTCGG